>CALMNS010000620.1 GCA_937871635.1 uncultured Solirubrobacter sp. | reverse complement strand
CCCCAAGGGCACCGGCACCCGCGGCACGCAGGCCCTCGACCTCGTCCGCGCGCGGCCGGGCATCACCATCCCCGAGCTCGCCGAGGCGATGGAGATCCAGCAGAACTACCTCTACCGGGTGATGCCCGACCTGGCCGAGCAGGGCCTGGTGGTCAAGTCGGGACGGGGCTGGCACGTCAAGGACTGACGCTCGATCCGTGGGGCTCGATCAGCGGCGGACCCCCCGACACAGTCAAGGCTGGCGGACGAAGCGCGCGACGGGCCGGTGCCCACCTAGACGAGCCCGAGCCCCTTGACCGCGTCGCGCTCGCCCTTGAGCTCGTCGACGGTCGCGTCGATCTTCGACTGGGAGAACGCGTCGATCTCGAGCCCCGAGACGATTTCGTACTCCCCGCCCGAGCAGGTGACCGGGAAGGAGGAGATGAGCCCCTCCTCGACGCCGTAGGAGCCGTCGGAGGGGACGGCCATGGAGACCCAGTCGCCCCCGGTGCCGTTGACCCAGTCGTGGACGTGGTCGATCGCCGCCGACGCCGCGCTCGCCGCGCTCGAGGCCCCGCGGGCCTCGATGATCGCCGCGCCGCGCTTGCCCACCGTCGGCAGGAAGTCCTCCTCGATCCAGGCCTGGTCGTCGACCACCTCGGCGGCGACCTTCCCGCCGATCTCCGCGTGGAACAGGTTGGGGTACATCGTCGGGGAGTGGTTGCCCCAGACGCCCATCTGGGCGATGTCGGCCACGCCGACGCCGGCCTTCTTGGCGAGCTGGGCGAGCGCGCGGTTGTGGTCGAGGCGGGTCATGGCCGTGAAGCGCCCGGCGGGCACGTCGGGCGCGTTGGACTGGGCGATGAGCGCGTTCGTGTTGGCGGGATTGCCGACCACGAGGATGCGGACGTCGTCGGCCGCGCCCGCGTTGATCGCCTCGCCCTGCGGCTTGAAGATGCCGCCGTTGGCCTCGAGCAGATCCGCGCGCTCCATCCCCTTGGTGCGGGGGCGCGCGCCGACGAGGATGGCGACGTTCACGCCGTCGAACGCCTTGGCGGCGTCGTCGAAGATGTCGATCCCGCGCAAAAGCGGGAACGCCGAGTCGTCGAGCTCCATCGCGGTGCCCTCGGCGGCCTTGACCGCGTCGGGGATCTCGAGCAGGCGCAGCGCGACCGGGGTGTCCGGGCCCAGGAGCTGGCCCGAGCCGATCCGGAACAGCAGGGCGTACCCGATCGCGCCGGCGGCGCCGGTGACGGTGACGTTGACGGGGGTCTGGCTCTGGCTCACTGGTTCTCCATCTCCTCGAGGACGGCGTCGGCGGAACTCACTTCATCGCGGACTGCAGGCCCTCGTCCACCGCGGCGAGGAACTCCTCGGTGCTCAGGAACTCCTGGTCGCCGCCCACGAGCAGCGCAAGGTCCTTCGTCATCCTCCCGGACTCGACCGTCTCGACGCAGACCCGCTCGAGCGTCTGGGCGAACTCCGAGACCTCCGGCGTCCCGTCAAGCCGGCCGCGCGCCTCGAGCCCTCGGGTCCAGGCGAAGATGGAGGCGATCGGGTTGGTCGAGGTCGCCTTGCCCTGCTGGTGCTGGCGGAAGTGGCGGGTGACCGTCCCGTGCGCGGCCTCGGCTTCGACCGTCTTGCCGTCGGGCGTCATCAGCACGGAGGTCATCAGGCCGAGCGAGCCGAAGCCCTGGGCGACGGTGTCGGACTGGACGTCGCCGTCGTAGTTCTTGCACGCCCACACGTAGCCGCCCTCCCACTTCAGGGCGGCGGCCACCATGTCGTCGATCAGGCGGTGCTCGTAGGTGATCCCGGCGGCATCGAAGTCCGCCTTGAACTCCGCCTCGAAGATCTCCTGGAAGAGGTCCTTGAAGCGCCCGTCGTACTTCTTCATGATCGTGTTCTTCGTCGACAGGTAGACGGGATAGCCGCGGTCAAGCCCGTAGCGCAGCGAGGCGCGCGCGAAGTCGCGGATCGACGCGTCGAGGTTGTACATCGCCATCGCGACCCCGCCGCCCGGGAAGTCGAAGACGTCGATCTCCATCGGCTCCGAGCCGTCCTTGGGGGTGAAGGTGAGCGTCAGCTTGCCCTCGCCCGGCACCACCAGGTCCTCGGCGCGGTACTGGTCGCCGAACGCGTGGCGGCCGATGATGATCGGCTTCGTCCAGCCGGGCACGAGCCGCGGGACGTTCGAGATCACGATCGGCTCGCGGAAGATCACCCCGCCGAGGATGTTGCGGATCGTGCCGTTGGGCGACCGGTACATCTGCTTGAGGCCGAACTCGTCGACCCGGGCCTCGTCCGGCGTGATCGTCGCGCACTTCACGCCGACGCCATGCGTCTTGATGGCGTGCGCCGCGTCGACGGTGACCTGGTCACCGGTGGCGTCGCGGTTCTCCATGCCGAGGTCGTAGTACGCGAGCTCGACGTCCAAGTAGGGGAGGATCAGCTGGTCCTTGATGAAGGCCCAGATGATCCGGGTCATCTCGTCGCCGTCGAGCTCCACGATCGGGTTGGAGACTGCGATCTTGTCCATGGGCGGGCGATGGTATCCGGGCACCGTCCGCTGCGGGTCCCGCCCGTCTGCGACCCTTGACGGACGTGTTCACCGGATCCTCGCTGAAGCTCGGGACGCTGTTCGGCATCCGGATCGGGGTGAGCGCGAGCTGGTTCGTCGTCCTCTTCCTGCTCCTCTACTTCTTCACGCAGTCCTTCCAGGAGCGGCTGGGCATCGGCGTCTCGGCGGCCTTCGCGGTCGCCGCGGCGGCGGCGGTGCTCTTCTTCGGCTCGATCCTCCTGCACGAGCTCGGGCACGCCCTGGCCGCCCAGCGCGAGGGCATCGAGGTGGCCGGCATCGACCTCTTCATCTTCGGCGGGGTCATGAAGATGAGCCGGGAGGGCGGGACGTGGGGCGCGATGCTCCGGATCGCGGCGGCGGGGCCGGCGGTGACCCTGGCCATCATCCTGGCAGCCGGCGCCGTGGGGCTCGCCTCCCTGGGCCTCGATCAGATGACGGAGGCCGCGACCCTCGACGCGGTCATCGGGACGACCGCGTTCGAGCAGCTCGTCGCGCTCGTGTTCGGCCTCAACGTGATCCTGCTGATCTTCAACCTCCTCCCCGCCCTGCCGCTCGACGGCGGGCAGATCCTGCGCGCCGTGGTCTGGGGAGCCACCAAGGACCGCGGCAAGGGCACCCGCGTCGCCGCGGTCCTCGGTCAGGGCCTGGGCTACGCCCTGATGGCCTACGGCGTCTACCTCCTCCTCCAGGACGCTTCCTTCAACGGCCTGTGGTCGATCGGCCTCGGCTTCCTGGTCCTCCAGGGCGCGCGCGCGACCACGGCGCAGGAGGAGTTCTCCGAGCGGCTCGACGGGGTCACCGTCGCCGACGTGATGGATTCCCACCCGGTCACCCTCCCGGCCGACCTGCCCGTGGCCGAGGCCTGGGAGACCCACTTCGAGCGCGACGCGGGCGCGGGGTGGTTCGCGGTCACCGAAGGGGACGGGCGCTACGTGGGGCTGGCCCACCGCGCGGCGGTGCAGGACGTCCTCGTGAGCGGCGACGACCTCACCGTCCGCCAGATCGCCGCCCCGGGCGAGGCGGACGCCCGCGTCGCCGCCGGCGCGCCGCTCGAGGCGCTCATCGGCTCAGAGCCCCTGCGGCGCCACGGCGCCCTGATGGCCCTCGACCCCGACGGCCGCCTGCGCGGCGTCGTCACCGCCGAGCACGTCGCGCGCGCGCTGCGCGCACAGCTGGCCCCGTCGCTGCGGCGTTAGGCCCCGGCCCGCTCGCCTCCCAGCCCGCTCGCCCCCCGGGTCGCCTCAAGCCGGCCCCGGCGCTGCCGATGCCCCGAAGATGGCGCCCGCCCCCCGCCGAGCGCCTCGACGCCCCTTCCGCACCGTGCTCGGCCGGCTTGTGGTCGCCGCGCTGCAGATCCTCGTCCCGATCTTCGCGCTGGCCATCCTCGGCTTCCTCCAGCTCGACTCGCACTCCCAGCGCTTCTCGCAGGTCGCCTCCCGGGCGGCCGCGGACATGCGCCTCGTCGACGACCTCCTCACCGAGCTCGACCTCGCCAACGTGGCGGCCAAGGACTACTTCGCGACCGGGAACCCTGGGAGCCTGGCCGCCTTCGCGAACCTCCGCCCCCGCATCGACGGCTACCTGGGCGAGTCCCGCGGGCTCGACGAGGCGTCGGAGCGCGCCCTCGCCGCACAGGCGGAACGCCGCTGGGGGTCGGTGACGCGGCGCGTGGACCGCGCCGTCGCCCTGCGCCGCGC
>CALMNS010000619.1 GCA_937871635.1 uncultured Solirubrobacter sp. | reverse complement strand
CCCGAGCGGCCCGTCGCGGCAGGTCACGCGGAGTACCACGGACGCTGACTGGGACCCGGTGGTCGAGCGGTCGCCGTGCGCTCACCTCTCGCCCATGCGCGCTTCGATCGAGCGGGTGACGAGCGCGAGCGGGGCCCATGCTTCGCGTCCGCGGCGCGTGACGGCGTAGGACCGCAGATCGGCCGCAGGGTCCCTGAGCTCGAGGCGTTGCACGCCCTCGCGAAGCGGCTCGCCGGCCGGGAGGAGCCCCACGCCGAGGCCGGCGACGATCAGGTCCTCAACGAGCTCGAGGCTGTCGGCGCGGTGCGTGAAGCGCGGGACGAACCCGGCCAGCGCCGCGATGGCCAGCAGCGCGGTCTCGTCGCCGGCGTCTCGCGAGTTGACGATCCACTCGGCGTCCGCGTATCGGCGCAGCACGCCCGGTGACGCGTCGGCGCCGGCGGGGTCGTCGCCGGCCGGGACGGCGAGCTGCCAGCCCGCGGTCCACAGCGGTGTCGCGACGACGTCGCGGCCGAACGCCCGCGGCGCGAGGGTGTAGTCGTAGACGAGCGCGAGGTCGACCTCGTCGTCGGCGAGCAGCGCCATCGCCTCCGGTGGCTCGTGCTCGCGGACTTGGAGCTCGACGGCGGGATGCGTCTCGGCCAGCGCGGCGACGACCGGCACGAGCGAACGCCGGATCGCCGTGGCGAACCCGGCGACGCGCACCACGCCGGCGGGTTCGGCCTCCGGGTCGAGGTCCGCGCGGGCGGCCTCGAGCGCAGCGAGGATCGTCACCGCGTGCGCTGCGAGCCGCTGTCCGGCCGGCGTCAGGCGCACCCTCCGACCCGAGCGCTCGATGAGCGGCGTCCCCGCCTCGCGAGCCAGCACCGCGAGCTGCTGCGAGACCGTCGAGGTCGTGTACCCGAGCTCGTCGGCGACCGCGCGCATCGATCCGCGCCGGGAGAGCTCGAGCAGCAAGCGCAGGCGACGGGGATCCATCGTTCGACACTATCGAACGGTCCCTTCGAACATCCGGCGTGGACATGAACGGTGTTCGCCCCGACACTTGCTTGATGACCGACTCCCGCTCCGGCGCCGGCATGGCGCTCATCGCCATGCTCTGCGTCCAACTCGGCATCGCGGCCTCGGTCGGCCTCTTCGACGAGGTGGGCTCCGAGGGAGCGGCGTGCCTGCGGCTCGCGTTCGCCGGCCTCATCCTGCTCGCGATCGTCCGGCCGCGGCCGGGCGCCTTCAGCCGCAGCGGCCTCGTCGCGGCGATCGCGCTGGGCGCGGTCACCGCCGCGGTGACGATGTTCTTCATGGCGGCGGTCGCCCGGATCCCGATGGGAACCGCGAGCGCGCTCGAGTTCCTCGGGCCGCTCGGGGTGGCGATCCTCCGCGGCCGCGGCAGCACGAAGACGTGGCCGGTGGTCGCCGCGGTCGGCGTGCTGCTGCTCACGGAGCCGTGGCGTGGCTCGCTCGACCCTGCCGGCGTCGCGTTCGCCCTCGCCGCCGCGGTCGCGTGGGCCCTGTACATCGTCCTCACCCAGCGGGTCGGCGACGAGGTCACGGGGCTGCAGGGGCTCGCGATCTCGATGCCGGTCGCCGGCCTGGTCGCGACCGTCGTCGCCGGCCCGTCGCTCGTGGGCGCCCTCTCGCCCGAGGTGCTCCTGGCCGGGGTGGGCTTGGCGATCCTTCTGCCGGTCATCCCGTTCGCGCTCGAGATGCTCGCGCTCCGACGCCTGACCGCCACGGCGTTCGGGACGCTGATGAGCCTCGAGCCGGCACTCGCCCTCCTGATCGGCCTCATCGTCCTCGGTCAGGCACCCGGGCTGCTGCCGGTCGCCGGCATCGCCTTCGTGATCGTCGCGGGGATCGGCGCGGAGCGGACCGGTGCGCGTCCAGGCCTGGCGGTGGGTGACCGCGGTGCCGTGCCGGTCGACGACGACGCGCCGCGCCTCGCCGCGAGCCTGGGCACGGTGATCAGACCGGCCCACCAGGGCGCCGCCGAAGCGTGACGCCGAGACGCTGCTGGCGTGGGTCGCGCCCGCGGCGACGGCGCCACCGTCGAGCTCAGGATGGGAGCGAGGGCGCCTCGGACCGCGACGCGGGGTGCGCCCGGGCGGTCGTCGTGAGGATGGTCTTCACGACCTGACCGGGGTCATCCCAGAACGGGACGTGGCCGCAGCCGGTGAGCGTGACCGTTGCCGTGTGCGCGGGCAGCTCGTCGTCTCGGCGGGCCGAGAGTGGGATGAGCTTCTCCTCGTCGCCCCAGGCCACGGTGACGGGAACGTCGATCGCGGCCCCGCCCTCGAAGCGGCCTCGCCGGGTGTGCGCGAGGTGGGTGGTGAACGTCGGGGTGGCGCTGTAGGTCTCGATGACGTCGCGCGCCTCCGCTTCGGTGAGGTTGAGCGGCTTGGCGACGGTGCCGCGCAGCAGCCGGGCTCGGCCCGTCTCGCTCTTCAGCGCCTGATGGACGAGCGGCCGGGTGAGGCGCCCCAGGTGGTAGTTGGCCCACAGCTTGATGACGCACCGCCATGGGTCCTGGCGCGCCCACAGACCGGCGGGCGCGATCGCCGTCACCGATCGCGCCTTGCCCAGCTTGGCCAGTTCCAGCGCCGTCCAGCCTCCGACCGAGTCTCCGGCGACGTGGGCGCTCGCGAAGCCGAGCTCGTCGAGGAAGTCGGCGAGCCGGGCGGCGTAGCCGACGGGGCTGTGGTCGCCGTGCGGCGGTGGCGCGTCGGACTCGCCGTGTCCCGGCAGGTCGGGCGCGATGACGTCGTGATGGCCGGCGAGCGTGTCGATCACGGGTCGCCAGTGGCGTCGCGAACCGCCGGTGCCGTGCAGGAGGACGAGGGGTTCGCCCTCGCCCGTTCGGTCGTAGTCGATGCCGTTGCGCTTCACAGCCGTCCTCCCTCGCGTTGAACGGGAGTTCAATAGGGTACCCGGCGTGGCGTCCGGCGCGCAAGCAAGAACTCGGCTTGCCGTGGACACGCGGCGTGAGCAGCTCCTGCGCGTGGGCGTCGAGCTGCTCAGGACGACCACCCCGGATGCGATCTCGATCGACGCGGTGGTCCGCAAGGCCGGGATCTCGCGTGGGTTGCTCTACCACTACTTCGAAGACAAGGACGCCTTCGTGATCGCGGTGCTCGAGCAAGCCAGCGAGAGGCTCCGACTGGCGCTCCGTCCCGACCCTAGCCTGCGCGGACCCGATCAGATCGCCGCGGCGATCGATGCGTTCATCGCCTTCGCCGAAGCCCACGCCGCCGGGTTCAGTGCCGTGCTCACCGGAGGCGTCGCGAACCGCAAGGTCGCCGCGGTCGTGAATCGCACCCGCGAACGCGACCTCGCGGCGTTCGTGGCCGCCATCGCCGCGGGGGCCGGCGAGCGACAGAAGCCGGCGGATCATGACGTGCTGCGTGTGGCGCTGTACGCCCACATGCACTTCATGGAAGGTGCCGTGGTCCGCTGGCTGTCGCACGGCGAGATCACCCGCGAGCAACTGCGTGAGCTGATCCTCCGCAGTCTGGACGGGACGATCGCGGCGGCCAGGGCCGTCGTCGCGCCGCCCGGCCCGTGAACCTTCGAGCCGACCGATCGACCACATCGGCGATCTCCCGCCTCGACCGTCCTCCACCACCGCTACGGCGCCCGCTGGGGGCGTCCGACCCGTGTCTCAGCCGCCCGCGTGCTCGGCGAGCGAACCCTTCTTCGGCTCGCCCGCGGGGACGGCCTCGTACACCGTGATCTCGCCGTTGTCGCCCCACAGCTCGTCGGCGCGCTCCAGCAGCGCTGACACGTGGTCGCTCTTGAGGTGCGCGTCGAGCCGCTCGCGCGACTCCCAACGCTCGATGAAGGTCAGGCGGGCGGGGTCGTCGACGCCGCGATGCAGCGCATACAGGATGCAGCCGTCCTCGCCGTGCGTGGGCTCCACCAGCGCCCTGAACGCCTCGAGCGCTTCCTCCTCCTTGCCGGGATGCACCTTGAACGACCCGGTGACGACGACTTCCGACATGCGATCCTCCCTCGTAGCGACATGCGGATCCTAGGAGGAGCGCGGTGAGCCTGCGCATCAACCACGTCAGCGTCAACGCGCTCGACCTCAAGCGGTCCACGGCGTTCTATGCGGAGCTCCTCGGCGCGGAGCCGATCGCCACGCCCAACTTCGGCATCCCCGTCCAGTGGCTCGCTCTGGGGCGCACCCAGCTGCACCTGTTCGAGCGCGACCTCGAGCCGACCAGCCATCACCACTTCGGCGTCACCGTCGACGACGTCGAGCCGGTCTATCGTGCCGCTGAGCGCTGGAACGCCTTCGACGACGAGGCGTTCCGCAATCGCCTCGTCGAGCTTCCAGGCGACGTCGTTCAGCTCTACGTCCGCGATCCGGCCGGCAATCTCGTCGAGATCGACCACCAGGGCGTCGACCGCCTTCCGGACGACCTCCGTGCCCGGCTCAAGGGCCTGTGGGACTTCAACCCGCAGGACGACGAGCAGATGAGCGCCCGCCTGTTCGTGCCGGAGTGACCTGATCTCGTCCCGATCCCGAAGGCGAAGTGGGCGCTCGCCTCAGTCGAACACCAGCGTCGCCTTGACTCCGCGGAAGGCGAAGGCGTCGGCGAAGCGGTCGGGCGGCACGCGGAGGCCCACCATGGACTCGAGCGCCGCCGGCCAGCGCCGGCGGATTTCCTCGAGCTGGCGCACGGCGCCCTCCCAGTCGCTGATGTGGGCGTTGACGCTCCCGAGCAGCACGCGATTCTCGAGCACGGTGTCGACGCCGACCACCGGCCCGTCGATCGAGACCGGGCGGGGGCGCGGATCGAGCCCGAGCAGGCAGCCGACGCCGTTTCGTCGGAGGAGCCCGAGGACGCCGAGCATGAGCTCGGCGTCGCCGGCCGCCTCGACGACGAGGTCGAAGCCGCCGACCTCGTCGCGGAGCGCCGGCAGCGGCGTCTCCGACGTCGACACGTAGCGCGCGCCCGAGGCCGCCGCGAGCTCGGCCCGGGCCGTGCCGGGCGCCCCGCGCGACGCGACCCACACCTCGAGGTCCTCGAGCCGCAGGAGGTACGTCGCCAGCATGCCGATGGCGCCCGAGCCGATGACGAGGGCGCGCCGCGGGCGCCACGTCTGCCGGTGGCCGACGTGCAGGGC
>CALMNS010000618.1 GCA_937871635.1 uncultured Solirubrobacter sp. | reverse complement strand
CGCCGAGTTTACCGCTTACCTAAACGAAGAAGGCCTGACCGACGCCCTGAACCTGCGCCGCGTGCGCCACCAGGACACCGCCGCCGGCCGCGAGGCCTACCGGGTGGTGGCGGGCACGACGAGCGGTCCTCAGGGCGAGTACCGCTTCGACCGCGAGTTCGACCGCAACCAGCGGCTGCGGGTTCGTGCGGCCGGGGTCCTCGCCGCGGGGGAGGCGTTCGTCTTCCCGGTGGTGCGGCTGAGCGCGCGGACCGTCCGGCGCAACGTCGTGCGCGTCACCCAGTCGTTCCCGGCCACTCCCGGCGTCCCCGTGCGCGGGCGCACCTCCTTCTACCTCGGGCGCGCCCGCGCCGCCACGGCCCGCTTCGTCAAGCGGGCGACCGTCCGCCGGCGGGGAAGGCGCTACCTCGCCCAGGTCACCGTCCGCGTCCCCGCGCGCTACGAGCGTCGCTTCTCGTACGCCGCCTGCCTGCGGGCCGCCGAGGGGTCCGCCCTCGGGGATCCCGCCGCGCCCTGCCCGCGGCGGGAGTTCCGCTTCTAGCCGCCTCCGGAGACCACCCGGGCGCTGCCGCCCCCGCGGCGCGCCGGCTCGGCCGCCGCGAGCACTCGCCCGTCGGCGAGGAACTCGAGCCCGGTGGCCGCGCCGATCTCGGCCGTCGGGGCGAACGTGTGCCCCAGCGCCGCGAGTCCGCGGCCCTCGGGCGAGTCGATGAACGCGGCCTCGGCGCTCGTCGACGCGGTGTTGCGCTGGGCGGCTCGCGGCGTGGCGATCGCCTCGGGCAGCGTGCGGCCCAGGTCGATCCGCTCTACGAGGATCTGCAGGACGGTGGTGATGATGGTCGAGCCGCCGGGCGACCCGACGGCGAGGTAGGGCGCCCCGTCGCGCAGGACGATGGTCGGCGCCATCGAGGACCGCGGCCGCTTGCCGCCCTCCACCCGGTTCGGGTGGGTCGTCGAGTCGAAGTTGAAGTCGGTGAGCTCGTTGTTGAGCAGGAAGCCCCGCCCGGGGACCACGATGCCGTTGCCGCCCGTGGACTCGATGGTGAACGTGTAGGAGACGACCTGGCCGTCCCGATCGGAGACGGTCAGGTGGGTCGTCGTCCCCGCGCGGGTCACGCTGGCCGCCGCTTCGCCGGCGCCGTCTCCGCCCGCGGGGTCGAAGGCGCGCGGATCGCCCGCGGGCACCGGGCTCGTGGCCGCCCGGGCCGGGTCGATCAGCGCCCGGCGGGTCGCGGCGAAGTCCTTGGAGAGCAGGCCGCCGACGGGGACGTCGAAGTAGGCGGGGTCGGCGACGAACGCGTTGCGGTCGGCGAAGGAGAAGCGCGAGGCCTCGAGGAAGCGGTGCAGGGCGTCCGTGCGGCTCAGCGAGCCGAGCTCGTAGCCCTCGAGGATGTTGAGCGCCTCGCCCACCGTGGTGCCGCCGCTCGACGGCGGGGCCATCGAGTAGACGTCGACGCCGCGGTAGCGCGTCTGCGTCGGGCGGCGCTCGATCGCGTCGTAGGTCCGCAGGTCGCGCAGCGTCATCACGCCGGGGCGCCAGGTGCGCGTGGCGCCGGCCACCGGCGGGGTCTGAACGGCGCTGACGATGTCCTGGGCGATCTCGCCGCGGTAGAAGGCCCGCCGGCCCTCCCTGGCGATCGCGCGGTAGGTCCGGGCCAGGTCGACGTTGCGCTGGATCGTCCCCACGTCCCGCGGCGTCCCGTCCGGGTCGAGGTAGAGCGAGCGGGAGGAGGGGACGTCCTTGAAGAACGCGGCGTTGCCCTCGACCTGGCTGAAGAAGGTCTGGTCGATGACGAAGCCACGGCGCGCGACGTCGATGGCCGGGCGGACCGCCTCGCGCAGCGAGAGGGTGCCGTGGCGCTCGAGCGCCTCGTCCCAGCCGGCGACCGTGCCGGGGACGCCGGCCGAGCGCCCGCTGTAGCGCGCCGCGTCGAACCCGAGCGGCGTGCCGCCCTCGATGAAGGCGTCGGGCGTCATCGCCGCCGGGGCGGTCTCCCGCGAGTCGAAGCTCGTCACCTCGCCGTCGGGCTCGCGGATCAGCATGAACCCGCCCCCGCCGATGCCGCAGGAGAACGGCTCGGTCACGCCGAGGACCGCGGCGGCGGCGACCGTCGCGTCGACCGCGTTGCCGCCCTGGCGCAGGGTCCGGATCGCCGCCCGCGTGGCCACCCCGTCGACGGTCGTGGCCGCCCCGCCGTGGCCGACGGCGGTCGGCTGCGGATCATGCCGGTAGGGCCGCTCCTGGCCGCTCGAGACGGCGACGGGCCCCGCCAGGAGGATCGTGGCGGCGCACAACCAGAGCAGCGGACGGGTGAGCACGGCGGGCATGCGGGCCTCCTCGAGCGACGAAGGCGGCGATGGTAGCTCGGGTCGCTCCGGATCCGAAGGGTCGGTGCGGATCCGGCGTCGGGCGACCCGTGAGCGGGTACGCGCCCACTGGCCGCAAGCGTCGAGAGGAGCCGGTCATGCGGAGCACCGTCATCGGGTCGGGCCACCGCCGGGCGGCGGCGATCGGCGTCGCCGCCGTCGCCGGGCTCTCGGCCGTCACCGCGTCCACGGCGAGCGCCGCGTCGCTGCCCCCGGCGGCAGGAGCGCCCGGAGCCAGGCAGACCTTCTCCCCGGCCGACAAGCACGGCTTCGGCACGGCGGCGGCCCTGCGCAGCCGGGTCTGGTTCACCCTGCGCAGCGCCGAGCTGACCGAGGTCTACTTCCCCGACGCGGGCACGCCGAGCCTGCGCACGCTGCAGTTCGCCGTCCGCGACGGCCGCCGGGTCGACTTCGAGGCGCGCGACGGCCGCGGCGCGGTCACCCGGCTAGGCGGGTCGGGGCTCGGGTTCCGCCAGACCGTCCGGGCCGAGTCCGGCCGCTGGACGCTCACGAAGACCTACGTCACCGATCCGGCGCGGGACGTGCTGCTCATCAACGTCCGGCTCAGGGGCGCGCCCGGCCTCGAGCTCCTCGCCCTCACCGACCCGTCCCTCTCCAACGACGGCGACGACGACCGCGGCTCGAGCCCGGGAGACGAGCTGGCCGCGCACGACGGGCGGCTCGCCGCCGTCCTGGCCGGATCGCGCGGCCTCGAGCAGGCCACGAGCGGCTACGCGGGGACGCCGTCGGATCCCTGGCGCGGGCTCGTCCGGCG
>CALMNS010000617.1 GCA_937871635.1 uncultured Solirubrobacter sp. | reverse complement strand
CCGCGGTCCTGACGGCCCGCTCGAAGCCCACCGATGGCGCGGCCGCCTCGCGAACGGTGCCCTCACGTTTGTCCCGTCGCGGCGGGATCGCCGCCACGGGAGTCGTCCTCGCCGCGGTGATCGGGCTGGTTGCGGGCGGCCTCGGCGAGCGGCCGAGCGCGGCCGAGCTCGCCGCCGACGCCGAGGCAGGCCGGCTCACGACCGCGACCTCCAACCGGTACGAGTACTGGCGCGTCGGCCTCGCGGCCTTCGCGCGTGAGCCGTTGACCGGGATCGGCGCCGCCGGCTTCCGTGTGGAGTGGCTGCGCGAGCGCCGCATCGAGGAGTCCGTCCAGGACGTCCACTCGCTGGTGCTGGAGATGGCGTCCGAGCTCGGCGTCGTGGGCCTCGCGCTCTTCGCGCTGTCGATCGGCGGCATCTTCGCGGCGGCCCGCCGGGCGTTGCACGCGGACCGCTCGGCCGCCGTGGGGCCCTGCGCCGCGACGCTGGTGTGGCTCCTGCACGCGTCGATCGACTGGGACTGGCAGCTCCCGGCGGTGAGCCTGCCGGCGATCGTCCTGGCCGGAGCCCTCGTCGTCCTCGGCGAGACCGGGTCGCTCAGCGGCGCCGAGCGCCGACCGGATCGAGCCGGCGGTAGTTGACCAGCGCCTCCCTGGCGGTCGCCGGATCCGTGCGGCGGACAAGCTGGTAGAGCCGCCCCCAGGCGAGGAGGTTGTCGGGCTCGGAGCGCACGACCTGCCGGAGGACCGTCGCGGCCCGGTCGGGACGGCCGTTGCCGAGGTAGAGGGCCGAACGGGCCAGCTCCGGCGCCGTGTCCGGGTTGAGCCGACGCGAGGCGAGCAACTGACGCTCGGCGCGGGCCACGTCCGCCGGGAGCTCGACGCGCCCGCTGAGCGCGACGGCACCGTCGAGCAGGCGCCGGTCACGTTCCATCAGCCCCAGCCAGGCCAGGGCGAGGGCCGCCACCAGGGCGACGGCGGTGCGGCTGGCCGCCTGGCGCCTCAGAGCGCCTCAGAGCGCCTCGGCGATGCGAGGTGCCTCGCGGTTGAACAGCCAGACCGCCAGGGCACAGATGCCCACGTAGATCGCCAGGGGCAGCAGGAGCGCCCAGGCGCTGCCGACGACTTCGAGCGGGCCGGGCGCGCCCGGGTCGATCACCCATTTGCGCGCGAGCTCGAGCAGCGGGGCGATCGGGTTGAGCAGGAAGAGATCCCGGAGCCCGCCCGGCACCTTCTCGATCGGGTACAGCACGGGGCTCGCGTAGAACAGGACGGTCGAAGCCACCGTCCAGATGATCGCCATGTCGCGGAAGCGCGGGAACAGCGACGACACGATCATCGACACGGCGATCGTGAGGACGATCAGCGCCACGAGCACCAGGGGCAGCAGCAGCCACGTCCAGACCGGCGTCACCCCGAAGGCCAGCACGAAGACGAACACCACGACGAGGTTGAGCCCGAGGTTGAAGAGGCTGGTGAGCACGACCGACAGCGGGATGACCAAGCGCGGGAACTGGGTCTTGCGCACCATCCCCTCCTGCGCGACCAGCGAGGTGACCGCTGCCCCCGTGGCCTCCTGGAAGAACGAGATGAGCACGATGTTGAACAGCAGCAGCACGGGATACTGCGGCACCTCGGAGCCGAGCCGGAACACCTGGGTGAAGACCGCCAGCAGCACCCCGAAGAGCAGGAGCGGCCGCGCCACGGACCAGAGGTAACCGAAGACGGTGCCGAAGTACGTGCGCCGGAACTCCGTGACGGCGATCAGGTAGAGGAGCTCGAGCGCTCGCCGCCAGCCGCCGCCGAGCGCTGAAGGCCCCGGTATGTCGCGGAGCTCGGGCTCCGCCCGAGCGCTCACGGCACCCGCACTGCCTCGACCACGGGCTCGACGTCCGTCCAGATCGAGACGACGCCGTTCTTCGGGGCGACGCCGTCGACGACGAAGTGGAAGAGCCGCAGCCCTTGGACCACCTCGCCCGTGCCGTCGGGCGCCTGCCTCACCCAGCAGTCGACCGCGTAGCGGCCGGGGACCAGCCGGTTCTCGATCCGGCCGGCGAGCCGAACCCGCTGCCCGGCCGGCACCCGCTCGTCCAGCCGCCGGTCGAACTCGAAGACGCCCAGCCCGTCCGCGTTGCGCACCTGGAAGAGGAACTGCGGCGCCTCGAGATCGCGCGCCGCCTCGATGACGACATCGAGCTCGATCTGCGCCCCCGCGGTCAGGTGCTCCACCGGCTCGCCCGTCTCGTCGCGCAGGCGAGCATGCTCCACGCGGACCTGCACGTCGACGGACGCGCCAGCACCCACCGCGTGCTCCGGCTCGACGTCGGAGAAGTTCAGGCCGTAGTACCTGATCGCCGCGTCCTCCGGCCGCCCCACGTACTGGACCTGCCCCTCGTCGATCACCATCGCTCGGTGACAGAGCGCCTGCACGGTGGCCATGTCGTGCGTGACCAGCACGATCGTCCGCCCGATCCGGCGCTTCTCGTAGAAGACGTCCATGCACTTCTGGGCGAACGCGGCGTCCCCGACCGCGAGCACCTCGTCGATCAGCATGATGTCGGCGTCGGCCTGGACCATGATCGCGAACGCCAGCCGGACCATCATCCCGGACGAGTAGTTCTTAAGCTTGAGGTCCACGAAGTCCTCGAGCTCCGCGAACTCGAGGACGGCGTCGAGGCTCGCGAGTGCCTCTCGCCGCGTCAGGCCCATCAGCACACCGTTGAGCACGCCGTTCTCGCGGGCGGTGAGCTCGACGTTGAACCCGACCCCCAGCTCGATGAACGGGGCCACCCGCCCCGCCACGCGGACCCGCCCGGCGTCCTGACGGTAGATGCTCGCGAGGATCTTGAGCAGACTGCTCTTGCCCGATCCGTTGCGCCCGACGATCCCGAAGAACTCCCCTCGGCGCACGTCGAAGGACACGTTGCGCAGTGCCCGGTGCTCGCGGTACTCCATGCTCGTCAGCGGATGGGCGACCCGCTCCTTGATCGAGTCGATCCGGTGCTCGGGGATGCGGAACGACTTGTCGACTCCCTGCACCTCGATGACCACCGGACCGCCTGCGGTGCGGCTCTGCGCGGTCATCGAGGGCGAGGCTAACAGAGCCCTCCCGCGTGGCGACCCGTAGACTCCAGCCGCTGAATGATCGCGTTCGGGGCAGCCATCACCCGGCCTGAGGAGTACCGCCGCTGTGCCGAACCGGGAATCCGACTCGCCGCAGAACCGGGTTCCGAGATTCTGGCTCGGCCGTCGATCGGGTCGATCTTCGCGAGCTACAACGCCCTGCTCGACGCGGCCGCCGAGCTGCCGGAGCTCGAGGCGCTGGTCCTTGTCCACCAGGACACCGAGATCGTCGATCCGGGGCTCTGCGCCAAGGTGCGAGCGCGGCTGCTCGACCCGGACGTCGCCGTCCTCGGCTGCGTCGGCGCCGTCGACGTGCGAAGCATCGCCTGGTGGGAGGGCTCGGTCACCCTGGCCTCGTTCACGCACCGCTACCACGAGCACGGCGGCGGCGACCTTCCGGCCTTCACGTGGACCTGGAGCGACGCCCCGCCCTACGCGCGCACGGGAGAGGTGGACACCGTCGACGGCTTCCTCCTCGTCTTCTCGCCCTGGGCGGTGCGCGGCGTCCGCTTCGACGAGTCGCTGGGCGCCCTTCACGGCTACGACTTCGACTACTGCGCGCAGGTCCGCGCCGCTGGGCGCAAGGTGATGACGGCTGACCTGCGGGCCATTCACCATCACTCGCTCGACCTCGTGTCCCATCCTGAGTCCTGGATCGAGGCGCACATGCGGGTGGCCGAGAAATGGGACGGACGGCTTCCGGGGATCGGCCATGCGGCGGGCAGCTGGAAGGAGCGCGCCCGGCGCGCCGAGGCCGAACGCGACGCCACGCGGGTCTCCGACCATGCCTCCGCCCTCATGACCGAGGCCCGGATGCACGAGCTCGAACGGATCCTCGCGGACACCACGACGAGCGTCTCCTGGCGGGTGACCGCCCCGCTGCGCCGCCTCGCCGAGCGCGGCCAGGCGGCGCTCCGACGCCCGGCATGATCGCCTTCGGTACCTCGATCGCCAATCCCGCGGCGTACCGGCACTTCTCCGAGCCGGGCATCCGCGCCGTCGCGGAGGCCGATTCGCGAGTCCTCGTCTTCGCCGGGGTGGGCTCGATCAGCCGCAGCTACAACCTTCTCCTCGACGCGGCGGCGGAGCTCGACAACCTCGAGGCGCTCGTGATCGTGCACCCACACACGGAGATCGCCGATCAGGACTTCTGCGCCAAGGTCCGCGACGCCCTGGCCGACCCCGGGGTCGGAGTGGTCGGCTACGCCGGCGCCACCGGTGTCCGCACCTTGGCCTGGTGGGAAGGCGCGATGACCGCCGCGCCGATCCGGCACCGGTACTTCGAGTACGGGGGAGGCGAGTTGCCCGCCTTCGGCTGGACCGCACCGGCTCCGCCGCCCGCCGAAGTCGACGTGGTCGACGGATCGCTGCTCGTGCTCTCGCCGCGGACGGTCCGAACCCTTCGCTTCGACGAGGGGCTGCGCATGAACCACGGCTTCGACGTGGACTTCTGCCTGCAGGCACGGGCGGCCGGCGCCCGCATCCTCGTCGCCGACCTCCACGCCGTCCACCACCACTCCCTCGAGCTCGTGCCCGACCTCAACCTGTGGATGGAGGCCCATCAGCAGGTGGCCGAGAAGTGGGCCGGGCGCATGCCGGGCGCAGAAGGAGGCGCGGAGGAGGACGCCGACGCCGCGTGGAAGGAGCGAGCGCGGCGCGCCGAGGCCGAGCGCGAGGTGGCCCGCGCGGTCGCTCACGGCAACACGCTGGACGCCGAGGCGCGCATCGCCGCCCTCGAGCGGCAGGTCGAGGCCGCCACCCGCACGTTCTCCTGGCGCTCGACGAAGCCGCTGCGCCGGCTCAACCGCCTGCGGACGGAGACCAAGCTGCGCCTTCGCCGTCGCGAGTCGCCGTGGAAGCGGGGGCCCGAGCCGGCGGCGGCGCCGGTGCCCGAGCGGCGCTAGCC
>CALMNS010000616.1 GCA_937871635.1 uncultured Solirubrobacter sp. | reverse complement strand
CGCCGCCCCCGCCCGGCTTGCCGCTGCCGCGCGAGACGTGCGGCCGCGACGGCTGGGCGACGTGCAGCCCGCTGGCGTCGAACTGCGCCTCGAGCCGGAGCTCGGAGGCGATCTTGCGCACGTCACGGGCCTGCTCGGCGCCGACGAAGGTCACGCCGACGCCGGTCTTGCCGGCGCGCGCCGTGCGACCCACGCGATGCACGTAGCCCTCGCGGTCCTCCGGCGCGTCGAAGTTGACGACATGGGAGATCCCCGAGACGTCGATCCCGCGCGCCGCCACGTCGGTGGCGACGAGCACGTCGACGCGGAAGGCCTCGAAGTCGGCCAGCGCCTTCTCGCGCTGGCGCTGGGACTTGTCGCCGTGCATGGCGGCGGCCTTGACCCCGTGGGCGGCCAGGCGCTTGGAGAGCCGGTCGGCCCCGCGCTTGGTGCGGACGAAGACCAGGGCCAGGTCGCGCTCGCCGCGCAGCTCGCGGACGAGCGCGTCGATGCGATCCTCGCGCTCGGCGGCGACGAAGCGGTGCTCCGTGTCGGCGAGCGACGCCCGCGGCGGGACGTGCTCGTGGCGGACGGCGTCGGACGTGTACTCCTGGGCGACGCGGCCGGCCTCGCCGTCGAGCGTCGCGGAGAAGAACAGCGTCTGCCGGTCCCGCGGGCACTGGGCGACGATCCGGTCGACGGGCGGGCGGAAGCCCATGTCGAGCATCCGGTCGGCTTCGTCGAGGACGAGCACCTTGACGTGGGAGAGGCTGATCGCCCGGCGGGCGATGAGATCCTCGAGGCGGCCGGGCGTCGCCACCACGATGTGGGCGCCGCGGGCCCGCTTGGCCTGGGCCTCGATCCCCACGCCGCCGTAGACGGGGGCGATGGAGAGGGCGCGGGCGTGGGCGACCGTGCGGAGCTCCTCGACGATCTGCGTCGCGAGCTCGCGGGTCGGGGCGAGGATCAACGCGCCGGGACGCTTGTCGGTCGCCTCGATCAGGTCGCAGATCGGCACGCCGAAGGCGATGGTCTTGCCCGACCCGGTCGGGGACTTGGCGAGCACGTCGCGGCCGGCGAGCACGTCGGCGATGACGAGCGTCTGGATGGCGAACGGCTCGGTGAAGCCGCGCTTGGCGAGGGCGCCGGCGACGGCGTTCGACACGCCGAGGTCGGCGAAGGACTGCGTGGACATCGGTACTCCTGAGCTGAGAGATTCGGGTGAGGCGGACGACTGACCCGAACTCCGCTCGTGCGTGAGCGATCCTCAGAGCAACGCGTGACCTCGCGTACGGCATCGGTGCCGAGCGCACAAGGACCGTAGCAGCGGCGGATCCGTCTATAGTTGCACGTGCAATCATCTACGGAGAGGCGGAGCATGCGACTGGAAGGGCTGCACCACATCACGATGATCACGGGCGACGCGCAGGCGAACGTCGCGTTCTACGCCGACGTCCTCGGCCTCCGCCTCGTCAAGAAGACGGTCAACTTCGACCAGCCCGACGCCTACCACCTCTACTACGGCGACGAACAGGGCTCCCCGGGCTCCATCCTCACCTGGTTCGAGTTCGCCGGCGCGGCCCCCGGCCGCCCCGGCGCCGGGATGATCCACCGCATCGAGCTCGGCGTGGCCGGCGAGGCCGCCCTCGACTTCTGGGCGCAGCGGCTCGCCGAGCACGGACACGCCGCCGACCGCGTCGCCCCGGACGCCCTGCGCTTCGCCGATTACGACGGCCTCGACCTCGCCCTCGTCGTCGCGCAGGGCAACCCGCCGCTGCGCGCCGAGCACCCCGAGATCCCCGGCGACTTCGCGATCACCGGCGTCGAGCGTGTCCGGGCCTACGCGCCCGACGATCCCGCCCGCGAGGAGCCGCTCCTCGCCGAGACCCTCGGCTTCGCGCCGCAGGGCGGCGGCGCGTACAGACTCCAGGGCGAGCACCGCCGCGTGGACCTACGCTACGACCCGGCGCCCG
>CALMNS010000615.1 GCA_937871635.1 uncultured Solirubrobacter sp. | reverse complement strand
CAGCTCGACCGGGCCGTCCGCGCGCAGGACGAGAGCGCCGGCGGACAGCTCCCGCTGCAGTGAGCTACCCCGACCACCTGCGCGAGGAGGTCGAGGCCTACCTCGCCGCCCTGCGCTTCAGCCCGCGCGCGGCCACCGCGGGGCTCGACGAGGCGATGCGCTACTCGCTGCTGGCCGGCGGCAAGCGGATCCGGCCCGTCCTCGCCCTGGCCACCGCCCGCGCGATCGGCGCGTCCCCGTCGGAGGTCATGCCCCTGGCCGCCGCGCTCGAGCTCATCCACACCTACTCGCTCATCCACGACGACCTGCCCGCCATGGACGACGACGACCTGCGCCGCGGCCGGCCGACGTGCCATCGCGTCTTCGGGGAGGACGTCGCGATCCTCGCGGGCGACGGGCTCTACGCCGAGGCGTTCCGGCTCGTGCTCTCCGAGCAGCGCGGCGAGCCGGCCAACGTGCTGGCCGCGGTGGCCGAGCTCGCGGCGGCCACCGGAGTCGACGGGATGGTCGGCGGGCAGTACATCGACGTCAAGGAGCTCGTGACCCGGGACGGGGTCACGCTCCGCGAGCTGCACGCCCTCAAGACGGGCCGTCTGATCGGCGCGTCCGTGGAGTGCGTATCCATCCTGCATCGCGATGAATCCGTCGACAGTCCTACACTGCCCGCCTTGCGTGAGTTCGCGGCCGAGCTCGGGGTCCTCTTCCAGATCGTCGACGACATCCTCGACGTGACCGGCACGGACGATGCCCTCGGCAAGCCGCGCGGCTCCGACGAGCGACACGGGAAGCTGACCTACGTGAGCCAGTACGGTCTCGACGGCGCGAGGGACCTCGCGCAGGAGTCTCACGCAAACGCCCGCACGGCCCTCGCCCAGGCCACCGCGCGGCGCCCCGCAGCCGCCGCCGCCGAGCTCGAGCAGATCACCGACTTCATCGCCACCCGCCGCTCGTGACCCCCCACCCGCCCTCCCACCCGCCCCGCCTGCTGGACTCGATCGACCGCCCGAGGGACCTCCACGCGCTCTCGGAGGAGCAGCTCACCCAGGTCGCCCAGGAGGTCCGCGAGCACATCATCGACACGGTGGGGGAGATCGGGGGCCACTTCGGGGCGAACCTCGGCACCTGCGAGCTCGCGGTCGCCCTGCACTCGCTGCTCGACTCCCCACGGGACAAGATCCTCTGGGACGTCGGCCACCAGGCCTACCCGCACAAGGTCCTCACGGGCCGCCGCGACCAGCTCTCGACGATCCGCAAGTACGACGGCCTCGCGCCGTTCTGCGCGATCCACGAGTCCGAGCACGACATCATGGGCGCGGGCCACGCGTCGACCTCGATCGGCTACGGCGTCGGCCTCAAGGAGGCCATGCGGCGCGGCGATGGCGAGGACGGACGGGTGGTCGCGGTCATCGGCGACGGCGCGATGACCGGGGGCGTCGCCTTCGAGGCGATCCACCAGGCCGGCGGGCTCGGCACGCCGATGGTGGTGGTCCTCAACGACAACGGCATGTCCATCTCGCCGAACGTCGGGGCGCTCAGCGGCTACCTGAACCGGCTGCGCCTCGAGCCCAAGATGTGGAAGGGCCGCGAGCGCGTCGAGGACAAGCTGACCAAGCTTCCCGGGGTCGGGCAGACGCTCGAGCGGCTGGGCCCCCAGCTCAAGGAGTCGCTCAAGGCGTTCATGGCTCCCGGCCTGCTGTGGGAGGAGCTCGACTGGGCCTACACCGGGGTGGTCGACGGCCACGACGTCCACGCCCTGCGCAAGGCGCTGCGCGACGCCTTCGCCGCCGAGCGCCCCGTGGTCGTCCACATCGCCACCGTGAAGGGCAAGGGCTTCGCGCCCGCCGAGGACGGTGGGCTGGAAGGGATGGAGAAGTGGCACGCCGCCAAGCCCAACTCCATCGCCAACGGCAAGCCATCCGTCGCGATCCCCAAGCCCGCCGGCGGCGACGCGAACCCCGCGCCCGCCCAGTGGACCCAGGTGTTCGGCGAGGCGCTCGTGCGCGAGGCGGAGCATGACCCCCGGGTGGTCGGGATCACCGCGGCCATGAACACCGGCACCGGGCTCGATCTCCTGCAGAAGGCGATGCCCGATCGCTACTTCGACGTCGGGATCGCCGAGCAGCAGGCCATCCTCTTCGCCTCCGGGCTCGCCCTGCAGGGCACGCGCCCGGTCGCCGCGATCTACTCGACCTTCCTGCAGCGCGCCTACGACCAGATCGTCCACGACGTCTGCCTGCAGTCGCTGCCCGTGGTCTTCTGCATGGACCGCGCCGGGCTGGTCGGCGACGACGGCCCGACCCACCACGGCGTCTTCGACATCGCCTACCTGCGCTGCCTGCCGAACATCGTCCTGATGGCGCCGCGCGACGAGGCGGTCCTGGTCGACATGCTCCACACCGCCCTGCGGCACGACGCCGGCCCGGTGGCCATCCGCTACCCGCGCGGCGCGGCGGTCGGGGTGCCGCTCCCGGCGCAGCCCTCGCGGCTGCCGATCGGCGTCGGGGAGATCCTGCGCGAGGGCGAGCGGGTGGCCATCGTCGGCTACGGCACCGGGGTCCAGAAGGGGCTCGAGGCCGCCGACCGGCTCGCCGAGAACGGGCTCGAGGTCACCGTGGCCGACGCGCGCTACGCCAAGCCGATCGACGCCGCGCTGATGGCGCAGCTCGCCGCGGAGCACGACCTCCTCGTCACCGTCGAGGAGGGCGTCCTGAGCGGCGGCTTCGGCACCGCCGTGTGGGAGTCGCTCTCCGAGATGAGCGGCCCGCTGCCGCGGATCCTGCGCATCGGGCTTCCCGACCGCTTCGTCACCCACGGTGCGCCCAAGCTCCTCCACGAGGAGGTCGGCTTCACCGGGCGCCACATCGCCGAGCGCATCGAGGCCGCGGTGCTCGATCCGCGCTCTCCCGTTCCGGCGTAGCCGGTCGCGCGGCCCTTTAACGCGACCGGCCCGCACGAGGCGGGCCGGTCGAGGGGGGAGGAGAGAAGCGGATCGCGGGATATGAGGCGAACCACTCGATCACTGGGGGAAGGTGCGGTGCTGCCCGGCCTGACGGCCGCCCCGGTGGATCCGCCGAGCACTCTGGTCGGGGGTGGCCCCGCGTTCTGTGACGTCGGTCACTCGGGACGCCGCGCGGGGCGCACGGGTACCGTTCTGCCCGTGGCCCGCGTCCGGCTCGACTCCCTCCTGGCGGAGCGGGGGCTCTACGCCTCGCGGTCGCGGGCGGCGGCGGCCGTGCTGGCCGGGGACGTCCAGCTCGGCGCGGGCGGCCGGCGGGCCGAGAAGCCGGGGCAGCTCGTCGCCGCGGACGTCGAGCTGCGCGTCGCGGCGCCGCCGCCCTTCGTCTCGCGCGGCGGGATCAAGCTGGCCAACGCGCTCGACGCCCTCGGGCTGTCCCGCGTCGTCGTCGTCGGCCACTCCTGGGGGGCCTCGACGGCG
>CALMNS010000614.1 GCA_937871635.1 uncultured Solirubrobacter sp. | reverse complement strand
CCCCGGCACGGTCCGCAGCCGCCCGGCCGCCGCCGCATCGCGCAGCTCCCCGGCCGTCCGCACGCCGAGCGCCCGTGCGATCTCCAGCGAGCGGGTCGCCCCGAGCCCGAGGTAGCGGCCGAAGCCGACGAGCTCGGGCGAGAGCTCGCGCTCGAGCTCGGCGAGCTCGGCGATCTCACCGGTCTCCACGAGCTCCCGCAGCCGGCCCTCGATCCCCGGGCCGATCCCGCGCAGCCCGCGCACCCGTCCGGACCGCACCAGCCCGGCGACGGGAACCGGCGCGCCTCGGATCGACTCGGCGGCACGGCGATAGGCGCGCGGCATGTACGGGTTCGCGTCGGCCAGGTCGAGCAGCGCCGCGAACGCCTCCAGACGGTCCGCGATCCAGGCGTTGTCCACCACTGCAGTGTCCCCCAGGTGAGCGTCCCCATCCCACCGTGCGCCTCACGACGCCGCACCGCGTGACCCGGTCGGGTCGAGCGCCCGGGTGACGGCCGCCCACGACGCCGGGCGCACCTCCGAAGGCGTCGTGCTCGGGTCGATGCCGGCCGCCTCGAGCAGCGCGCGTGCGGCGCCCGGGCGTCCCGCGAGCCGGCCGAGACGCTGGGCGACGGTCTTCCCGTGGCCGGTCTGGAAGGCGGCGTCGACGACCGCGACGTGGTGGGCGTAGGCCGCCGGGGTGAGGAGGCTCGGGCGGCGGGCGGTGATCTTCAGCACGCCCGCGTCGACGGTGGGCACCGGGCGGAACGCCGCGGCCGGAAGCGTCGCGACGACGTCGACCGCATACCACGGCGCCCACGTCGCGGCGAAGCGACCGCTGCGCGGGACGCCCGCGATCCGTCGTGCCGCCTCGAGCTGCATGACGAGCACCGCTGCCCGCAGACCGTGACCGTCGGCGAGCAGGCGGCGAACCGCCCGGGTGCCGATTGCGTAGGGCAGGTTCGCCACCACCGTGAAGGGCTCGCTGGGAAGCGGCACGCGGAGGAGGTCGGCCTCCACGACCTCCACGCGCTCGTCGTCGCCGAACCGGGCGCGCAGCGCGCGCGCCCAGACGGGATCGCGCTCGACCGCGATGACC
>CALMNS010000613.1 GCA_937871635.1 uncultured Solirubrobacter sp. | reverse complement strand
ACCGCCTCCGACACGCGCAGCTCAGCAGCGATGTCCGGATACGGGCGCTCCTCGAGGACCCGCGCGAGGACGGCCTCGCGCTGGTCGCTCGGCAGGTCGGCGACCAGGGCCTCGGCGTCGAGTCCGCGGGCGTCCATGAGCTCCTCGACCCGCTCGAGGTCGGCGTCGGTGAGCGCCTGGGGCGGGATGCCGAGCCGGCGCCGGGCACGGGCCTCGACCTGCCCGCGCCGCAGCGAGTCGATCAGCGTGCTCGACGCGATCGCGAACACCCAGGCCCGCGCCGGGCCCCGCGCCGGTTCGAAGCGCTCGCACCGCTCGAGCGCCCGCGCGAAGGTCTCCATCGCCAGGTCGGCGGCCAGCTCGGAGCTGCGAGTGCGGGCGAGGAGATAGGTCAAGACGGCATCGCAATGGCGGCGGTAGAAGACGCCGAACGCCTCGGGCTCCTCGGGGGTCGCCGCCAGCAGGTCGGCGTCCGCGCGAGTGTCGGGCGTCACACCACTCACTACGAGCAGCACCGCAGGTTGTGACGGGCCTGTCCGCCCGTAGCGAAGGGAGAGTCCGGAGCCGGGCGGCTAGAGAGCTCCGTAGCCGTGCTCGATAGCGTCGCGCGTCCTGCCGGCCCCACGCTCCAGTCGCGTCCCGACAAAGCGCGGACGAGCGGTGGGTTTCAGGTGGCTGGCGTCGCGGACTGGCGCAGTGCCTTGATGCCGCTCACGAGCACGTCGATGCCGCTCTTGTACCACGCGCGTCCGTTCACCGGCACGGACGAGAGCAGCGCCGCGCTGGCCTTGATGTGAGGGAAGTGATCCAGCGCCAGCAGCTCGAGGTGGAGGCGATTCTCTTCGTCGCGTCGGCGCGATTCGCCGGCGTCGAGCGTCAGCTCGGACTCGAACGGCTGCATGGTGACGAGCCCGATGATGCTGTTCATCGCGTAGGCCCCGATGTACGGGAACTCCTCCTCGGAGAACCCTGCTTCGTCCAGGGCAGCGAAGCAGACCTCGCCGATGGCTAGCCCAGGAGTGCACCGCATCAGCCGGCGGTGCACCAGCGGGGCCATGGCCGGGTGCTTGCTCAGGCTGGCGACCATCGCGCTGAACAGGTCGGCGAGCCGCACGTCCCAGTCGGGCTGCTCCCCGTCGACGTAGGACGGGATCTTGACCTGCCCGAGCACGTGCTCGGCGACTGCTTCCATCAAGAGGCTCTTGTCGCCGAAGTGCCAATAGAGCGCCATCGGCGTGACGCCGTGATCTGTGGCCAGACGACGGATGGTGACCGCTTCAAGGCCTTCGGCGTCGGCCAGATGCAGCGCTGAGGCGACGAGCGCCTCGCGCGAGAGCCGCTCCCGTCGAGGGGAACGTGCGGCGCGGTGACCTCGACCCTCCGGCATGCGCTGAGCGTACAGCGGTGCCCTCAGCCGGAAAGGCTTAGCCCGCTACCTGCCTATACGGTATACAGGTAGCTCGTATAGGCGCTCGAGGATCGGGGGCCGTCCGTCCAACCCACAGGGAGTTCCCATGTCCTACAACGACCTCGCGGGTATACAGGTGGAGCTCAAGGACGGCGTCGCGACCGTCACGCTTGACCATCCGCCGCTCAACCTGATGGACGGCGTCTTGCTCCCTTCGCTGCGCGGCTTCGTCTACCGCGTGCGCAACGACGTGGACGTCCGCGTGGTGATCTTCCAGAGTGCCGACCCCGAGTTCTTCAGTGCGCATGGGGACATGGGCTACCTCACCGACCCGGAGGCGCTGACCGCCGCAACTGAGGCCGCGATCGCGGCCGCCCCGGGCGCTCCGATCCCGGACGGCCTCAACATCCTTGAGGCCATGAGCGACGAGGTGCGTGCCCTCCCGCAGGTCACGATCGCCAAGATCGCCGGCTTCGCCCGCGGTGCCGGCAACGAGTTCCTCATGTACGCAGACATGCGCTTTGCGGCGATCGGCAAGTCAGGCCAGTCGCAGCCCGAGTCCCTGATGGGCATCCTCCCTGGCGGAGGCGGCACCGTGAATATGCCGCGCCTGGTTGGCAGGGCCCGGGCGCTCGAGCTCATCCTCGGTGGCGAGCTGGTCGGCGCCGAGCTCGCCGAGCGCTACGGACTGGTCAACCGCGCGATTCCCGCCGACGAGCTCGATGCCCACGTCGACAACCTGGCGCGACGGATCGCGGGCCTCCGGCCGCAGGTCATCGCCGCCATCAAGTCCACCGTCGACACGGTCGCGCCGCCCATCCCGCACGAGGCCTACGCCGTCGAGAACGGGGCGCTCTACTCCGTGTTCGGTGAGGAGGTGCTCGAACTCGCGCAGAAGCAGCTCGCCGCGGGTGTCCAGACGCGCGAGGGCGAGCGTGATCTCGAGCGGATCCTCAACAGCATGTAGGTGGTCGTCTCGTGGGTCGTGACAGCCACGTCGGGCGCCCGCCTGGGCATCCCGGTCGCGGGCCCGAACTGACGTCGCTAGCCGACGGCATCCGGGCGATGGGCCGCCGCTGACGTTGACGAAGAGCTCAATGCCCTTGGCCCCTGCGTACGCCTTCGCCCCCGGCTCGTAGCCCGTGGTCGTAAACACGACGCCCTTAGAGGCGCCCAGTTCCGCGACGTTGGTCGCAAGGACGTCAATGCGGTCACGGGATACTTTGTCCTTCCATTTCTTACACTCGACCAGCGTGGTGTACGTGATGCCCCGGACGCGGTGGGTGAACTTGACGTCGTCTGGCGGCGGGCACCGGACCGGTCGACGTCGGTGACGTTGTGCTCGACGTTCAGCTCCGGGTCTTGGGCGTACATGTCGCGCACGAAGCGCTCGAAATCCCGCCAATCGACGAGCTGATCAAGGAGCGGAGGTAGCTCCAGCCGACAACGTACGGCGGGCGCCGGTCGTCGGGTGCGCGCGGAGTGAGCGCGGGATGCGCGGCGGCCGGCACACCGGCGGCCCGTGGCTCGTCCATCGGGCGGCGCGGTCGCGGTAGCTGGCTTCGACGGCGAGGGCGGCGACCGGGGTCCTGGCGCGCGGTGATCACGCACGAGGACGGAGCCGTAAGATCGCGGCAGCGGAGCGCGAGCCCGGCTGGCAGGTAATCGTGACCAGCGCTTGGTCCGGGGAGCCGGTCGGCGCCAGCGTTTGCTGCGTGACGGCGACGGCGCCGATCACCTGGTGCGTCAGCCGATAGCTGGACGTCGAGCACGGCCGGACGCGGTGATCGGCCCAAAGCCGCGCGAAGGCGGGTGAGCGAACCGCGAGCTCGCCAACGAGTTCGGCGAGCAACGCGTCCTCGGGGAAGCGGCCGCTGATCAGACGCAAGTGCGCCACGAGGTCACGGGCCTTGTCGTTCCAATCGACGAACAGCGCGCCGGCGTGCGGATCCAGGAAAAGCTGACGGGCGACGTTTGGTCGCTCGTGGGGCTCGGCCGGGGCACCGGGGCCGAGGTGGCCGAACAGGAGCCGGTGGCCGAGGTCGTTCCACGCGAGGACGTCCCCGCGACGTCCGGTCAGGAAGGCCGGCACGCCATCGAGGACTCTGAGCAGGTCCAGCACCTGGGCGTCCGCGCGCTCCGACGGCGGCTGCGATGGCCGGCGTGGCATCCGCGTGGTGGCCGCCAGATCCTTGAGATGAGCGCGCTCGTCCGCGTCGAGCCCGAGCGCGGCGGCTAACGCGCCGAGCACTTCGGGCGACGCGCGCTGTGACTGTCCCTGCTCGAGACGAGCCAGGTAGGAGGGCGAGACGCCGGCGAGGTGCGCCAGCTCCTCGCGTCGCAGACCAGGGACCCGCCGAGGTCGGTCGAGCGCCCATATGCCCGCAGCATCGGGGCTGCGTCCGGCACGGCGCTGCTTGAGGAACGTCCCGAGGTCCCCGCGGTCGTCCATCTGAATCACGGTAGCCCACGGTTTGAGCGTCTCCACACCCTGGTGGGGTGCCCCTGACGCGGGTCAGGCTCCGCCCGAAGCCGGACATACGGTTGAGTTCATGAGCACCTACGTCATCGTCGACCTCGGCCTCCGTGACCAGTCCGACCAAGCCTCCTTCGAGGACTACGCCGCGCGCACCAACGTCATCCTCACCGAAGACGGAGTCCGGGTGATCGCCTTCGACCCCGCGCCTCGAGTGTTAGAAGGCACGTGGACGCCCCGCACCATCGTCGTCCAGGAGTACCCAGACGCCGAAACGGTCGAGCGCGTCCAGCGCTCAGACGCCTACGCCCCGCTGCGCGAGCTGCGGCAACGGATCGCCGACACGAACGTAATCGTCGTCGACGGCACTGAAGGACCGCCGCAACGATCCGGCTCGTCGTAGGCGCCGGCGTTTGCCGGAACCGACTGTCGCCTGCGTCCTAAGCGGCTCGTCGCACGTCCCGCGGAGGCTCTCCCAGTATCACGACCTCATGCCCGATAAGAGACTGGTCATGAACGGGTCTGATCTAGACGCCGAGTGTGTTCGAACCACAACGCGGTGACGGTGCGCCTACGAACGGGCTGATTCGGCGAGCACCAGTCGCGCGAGCGCGTCGAGCCACCAGGTCTCGACGCAGTCGGCAGGCCAGCCCCGCTCCGAGGTGAGCACGCGGTAGACGTCCGCGTTGGAGAGTGCGGCGAAGATGTCGGCCGCTGAGTCGGGATCGACCCCGTTGCGGAAGCAGTCGGCGGGCCAGCGCGAGAACGTGGCCCGGCGCATGCGGTCGCCGCGCGCGCGGCCCTCCTCGTAGGCGGCGGCCAGATCGGGCTCCGAGCGGCCGGCCTCGCGCAGGAGGACGATCACGTCGGCGCCGCCCTCGAAGAGACGGCGGTCGAACGCGACCATCGCCCGCAGCTGGTTGACGGGATCGTCGCCGGCCGCTTCGAGCTCGGCCCGGGCGCGACTAGGGTCTGCGGGCCCGTCGAGCGAGTCGACGAGCGCCAGCGCGAGTCCCGTCTTGTTGCCGTAGGCGGCGTAAACGGTGGGCTCTGAGACCTGTGCTTCGCGGGCCACGTCGCGGACCCGCGTGCCGGCCCACCCGTGGGCGAGGAACAACGCGCGCGCCGCCGCGGCGATCCGCTCACGCGTCTCGAGTGCCTGCTCGCGCCGGCGCGATGAGTCGTAGGCACGCGTCACTTGACACATCCATCTTAGCGTAGCTATATTCATTTTACACTCTATTCATCCAAAGGAGGACCGATGTCCACCAGCACCGCAACGTCTCCCGCCAGGACCATCGAGGACGGCGCCGGATCCCGCCTGACCTGGCTAGGCGTGGAGCGCGATCCGGAGCGCGGCGACGTGCTGAAGGTCCGCAACGAGATCGCCCCCGGCCAAGGGCCGCCGATGCACACCCACTTCCACCAGACCGAGGAGCTCACGGTGCTCCGCGGAACGATCGCGTGGCAGGTCGCGGGCAACGACGCAAAGCGCCGGGCGGGCCCAGGCGAGACCGTCCGCTTCGAGCCCGGCGTCTCGCATCGCTTCTGGAACGCAGGCGATGGGCCGCTGGTGTGCGAAGGCGGGATCTGGCCGCCGGACAACATCGAGTACTTCCTGAGCAACGTCTACGAATCGACCAGGCGAAACGGCGGCAAGCGCCCGAGCATGTTCGACGGCGCCTTCCTCACCACGCACTTCCGCACCGAGTTCCGGATGGACGAGATCCCCGCGATCGCGACGAAGGTCATCATCCCGCTCGTCGTCAGGCTCGGCCGGCTTCTCGGCCGCTACCAGCGGTTCGCGGACGCGCCGACGCCCGTCGGCGCTGAGACCTCGCCGGCTAACTGGGACAGCCGCTCGGGCCACCGTCGCTGAGACAGAGTCCCGAGCCGGGCCGGCGGAGGACTAGAGGACTCCGTACCGGCGCTCGATAATCCTTATGACGAGTATCGCTCCCGAGCGGCTGCCTACGCGCTCAGTGGTGCTCGGCGAGACGCGCGCCGAGCGCGCTGCGGCGGTACAGCACGTGGCGGCCGTCGCGCGCCCGGCTGACGAGCCCGTTGGCGTGCAGCACCTTCAGGTGCTGGGAGACGGCGCTCGGGGTGACCTGCAGGCGACGGGCGAGCTCGACCGTGGGCAGCGGCTCGCCGAGCAGCCGCAGCAGTCGCGCCCGGGGCCGGCCGAGCAACTCATCCAGCGCGCTGGCGTCGGCTTGCTCCGCGGGCGCCCAGAGGGTCCCGACGCCGCGACTCGGGTACGCAAGCCAGGGCGCCGCCTCCGAGCCTGTCGGCGGCACCGGCTTGCAGGCGAACACCGAGGGCACGAGCAGGAGCCCCCGGCCCGCCGCCGCGACCTCGTGGCGCCCGACCATCTCCTCGATCTCCAGTACGCCGTGGCGCCAGGTGAGGTTGGGGGGCATGTCGGTGAACAGCAGCCGGGCGCCACCCGTGGCGAGCTGCCGGGCGCGGTAGGTCGTGTCGGCCTCCAGCACGAGCCGCAGGCGGGGCCACACGGGGCGCAGCACGACGTCCCATAGGCGCTCGAGCACGTCGCAGACGGCCTCGAGCAGGGCGAGAAGCGGGCCGTCGCCGGGGGCGAGGGCGGCTTCCAGCGCCTCGGGGAGGGGCCCCGGGGCGTGGGCGGCGACGATGTCGCGGCGGACCACGTCCGGGACCGTCGCGCGTACGAGTGCTAGTTCGTCGGTGAACGCGGGCGCGAAGGTCGCCGGGCGGGGCGTGAGGAAGTCGGGCAGCGCACGGCTGGGCCTGGCGAACTCCCCGCGGGGTTCACCGACCAGCGAGCGCAGCAGGCGGGTGTCGAGCCGCTCGAGCCGCCGGCGCGCCGCCCGCAGCCAGGGTTGATGCAGCACCGAGCCGCGCGTGTCCGTGAGCTCCCACAGGCTGAACACCGTCTCGGCCATGGGCGAGATGGCAAAGCGGGTGTCGGCGAGGTCCTCGACGCCGAGCGCAACCCGGATCATGTAGCAGGACGCTACATCGTTAGGAGCCGCGTCTTTCGGTGTGTGGAGTGCGGCCATGACGCCGCACACGCCGCGGAGACGCAGCGCGATCGTCACAGGGGCTGCCCGCGGCATTGGTGCCGCGGTTGCCCGGCGCCTCGCCCAGGACGGTCTGCCCGTCGGCGTAGTCGACGTGCGTGAGGTGGACTGCGCCGCCACTGTCGAGGCGATTCGGGCGGCTGGGGCGCGGGCGTTGGCGGTTGAGGCGGACGTCGCCCACGAGGCCGCCGTGGCCGACGCCGTCGCGCGGGTCGCCGCGGAGCTCGGGCCGCCCACGGTGCTCGTGAACAACGCCGGCATCGCCCGGGCCGCCTCGCTCGTGGACACGACCACGGAGGAGTGGGACCGCGTCCTCGCCGTCGACCTGCGGGGCGCGTTTCTCGCCGCCCGCGCAACTGCCCCGCACATGCTCGACGCCGGCTGGGGCCGGATCGTGACGGTCTCGAGCGTCTCGGCGCACGGGGATCCCGGCCGCGTGAGCTACGCGAGCGCGAAGGCGGGCCTCCACGGCCTCGCGTACACGCTTGCCCTCGAGCTCGGCCCGCACGGGGTCACGAGCAACGCGATCGCCCCCGGGTTCATCGCGACGGCCATGACGGCGGCGACGGCGCGGCGGCTCGGGCGCGACGTCGCCGAACACGAGCGGCTCGCCGCGGCGGCGATCCCGGTCCGTCGCATCGGGCGTCCCGAGGACGTCGCCCACGCCGCCGCGTTCCTCGCAAGCGCCGAGGCGGGGTTCGTCAACGGCCAGGTCCTCCACGTCGCCGGCGGGCCCGTCGGCTGATGGGGCAGGCCCTCGCCGCCCGACCGCGCCGGTGGATCCTCGCCGCGTGCTGCCTTGCGCAGTTCATGACGCTGCTCGACGTGACGGTCGTCAACGTCGCCCTGCCGGCGATCCGCGCCGACCTGGGCTTCACGACCGCCGGGTTGGCGTGGGTCGTCAACGCCTACACGCTCGCGCTCGCCGGGTTCCTGCTGGTCGGCGGGCGCGCGGGCGATCTGCTGGGCCGTCGCGAGGTGTTCGCACGAGGGCTCGCGCTGTTCGGCCTCGCCTCGCTGGCCGGCGGACTGGCGCCGAACGGCGCGACGCTCGTCGGGGCCCGCGCGGCGCAGG
>CALMNS010000612.1 GCA_937871635.1 uncultured Solirubrobacter sp. | reverse complement strand
GCCGGGGCCGGGGCGAGCTGCCTCTGCGCGGTGCTCGACACGCCGACCGAGGCGGCGGGGCAGATCGTCGTGCTCGTCCCGGAGGCGGAGGAGGGCACCGTGCGCCGGGTGGCGGAGGGGGTCGCCCGCGAGCTGCACGCCGGGCTGCACGGCTTCACCTTCGCGGTCGGCCACTCGCGCGTCGCCCAGGACGCGGTGGACCTCTACCGGGCCGGCAACGAGGCGCTGCTGGCGGCCAACGTCGCCGAGGGCGGCGAGGGCGGCACGGAGGCCCGCCCCGGCTTCGGGGTGCTCGCCTTCGAGGAGACGGGCGCCTACCGGCTCCTGCTGCCCGCCATGAGCGAGGACCCCGCCGAGCTCCAGCGCTTCTACGCCGAGACCGTGGAGCCGCTCGTGGCCTACGACGAGCAGTACGAGACCGACCTCGTGCAGACGCTCGAGACCTTCCTCGACGCGGACGGCAACGTGGCGGGGACCGCCCAGCGCCTGTTCACCCACCGCCACACGATTCGCTATCGCCTCGAGCGGGTGCGCGAGCTCTGCGGCCTGGACGTCGGCTCCACGGACGGCCGCGAGAAGCTGGGGCTCGGCCTCAAGGCGATGCGCGTCCTCGGGATCGCCACCGCGCGCGGGCCGGCCACCGAGGCCGGGTCGAGCGGCGGGCGGGTCGCGCGCGGCGCCAAGGACCGGTAGGGGAGGCCGATGCCGCTCGGGCCCGGCGACCGGCTCCCCGACGTCTCCGTCGTCCGCCCCGACGGCGCGGCGGTCGGGCTGCGCGACGACCTCGCGGGGGAGGCGACGCTCCTCGTCTTCCTGCGCCACCTGGGCTGACTGCCGTGTCGCGAGCACCTCGGGGAGGTCGCTGACGGACAGGAGGCGCTGGGCCGGCGGATCGCGGTGGTGACGTTCGCCCCCGCGCCGCTGCTCGCCGCCTTCGAGCGCGAGCTCGGGCTGCCGGTCCGCTACTACGGCGACCCCGAGCGCCTGGCCTACGCGGCGCTGGGCTTCGGCCGCGGGTCGACGGCCCGTGTGTGGCTCGATCCGCGGGTCTGGCGCCGGTACGCGGGCCTGATCGCCCGCGGCCGCCGGCCGCGGGCGCCCGGCGAGGGGGAGGACACGCTCCAGCTCGGCGGCGACGTCCTCGCCGACGCCGGCGGGCGGATCGAGTGGGTCTACCGCTCCACGGGGCCCGAGGATCGCCCGAGCCTCGCCGAGATCGTCCGCGCCGCGCCGCGATCGTCCGCCCCGCCCCGCCGCTAGGGTCGGCGCGGTGACGCGCGAGATCCGGGCCTGGTTGATGGACATGGACGGGGTCCTCGTGCACGAGGAGCACGCCGTCCCGGGCGCCGCCGAGTTCCTCGACCGGCTGCGCGAGCGCGAGCTGCCGTTCCTCGTGCTCACGAACAACTCGACCTACACGCGGCGCGACCTCTCCGCGCGGCTGCGGAGCTCCGGCCTGACGGTCCCCGAGGCGTCAATCTGGACCTCCGCGCTGGCCACCGCTGACTTCCTCGCCGACCAGCGCCCCGGCGGCTCGGCCTACGTGATCGGGGAGGTCGGCCTGACCACCGCGCTGCACGAGAGCGGCTACGTGCTCACCGAACGCGCGCCCGACTACGTCGTCCTGGGCGAGACGCGGACGTACTCCTTCGAGGCGATCACGCGGGCGATCCGGCTGATCGGCGACGGCGCCCGCTTCATCGCCACGAACCCCGACGCCACGGGCCCGAGCCAGGCCGGCCCGCTCCCGGCGACCGGCTCGGTCGCCGCGCTCATCTCCCGGGCCACGGGCGTCGAGCCCTACTTCGTCGGCAAGCCCAACCCGCTGATGATGCGCTCGGCGCTCAACGCGCTCGACGCGCACTCCGAGACGACGGCGATGGTCGGCGACCGGATGGACACCGACGTCGTGTCGGGCCTCGAGGCGGGGCTCGAGACGATCCTCGTGCTCACCGGCGTCACCCGCCGCGAGGAGACGGAGCGCTTCACCTACCGGGCGTCGCGGATCGTCAACTCGATCGCGGACCTCATCGAGGAGCTCTAGAGGGGAGGAGCCTTAGAGGGGGAGGAGCTCCTGCAGCCGCAGGTTCTCCAGCGGGTCGAGGACCGAGTGCTGGGCGCAGGCCGGCACCAGGGTGTCGGAGTCCGGGTGGGCCATCGCGTAGGAGCAGGCCTGGAGCCGCTCCTGGGTGGCCCGGATCTCGGGATCATCGCTGAGCTCGCCGCGCTGGAGCCCCTCCCACGCCGGGCGGACCTGCCGGGCGTCCATGAACGAGTGCATCACGTAGGTCAGCGCGCGCGGCGGGCTCACCCGCAGGGCTCGCAGCCCGCCCGCCCGCCGCGCGAAGCGCCCCGCCCAGCGCGCGCCGGTGACCAGCGC
>CALMNS010000611.1 GCA_937871635.1 uncultured Solirubrobacter sp. | reverse complement strand
CCCCCGGGGTCACCGTCGGCAGCGTGGCGAGCTCGCCCAGCCCCGCGGCCGCGTAGTGGTCGCCGGCGTCGCGGCGGCCCTCGGCCCAGCGGTCGAGGTGCGGGAGCTGGACGCGGAGGATCGCCGCCTGCAACTCGTCCAGCCGCGAGTTGTAGCCCACCTCCTCGAAGGTCACCTTGTCGCGCGAGCCGTGGAAGCGCAGGGTGCGGACCCGCTCGGCGATCCCCGCATCGTCCGTGGTGACCGCCCCGCCGTCCCCGAAGGCGCCGAGGTTCTTCGACGGGTAGAAGGAGAAGGTCGCCGCGGTGCCGAGCACCCCCGGGCGGCGGCCGTCGGCCGCACGCGAGCCCGCGGCCTGGGCGGCGTCCTCGAGGACGGGCACCCCGAGCGCCTCGATCTCCGCCACCGGGGCGACGTTGCCGAATAGGTGCACGGCGAGGACCGCCTTCGTCCGCGGCGTCAGGGCCGCCTTGACCGTCTCCGGCGTGACGCAGAACGTCTGGGGGTCGACGTCGCAGAAGACGGGGCGGGCGCCCGTCGGCGGGATCGCCTCGGGACTCGCGTAGAAGGTGAAGGAGGGCACCACGACGTCGTCGCCGGGACCCACCCCCATCGCGCGCAGGGCGATGGTGATCGCGTCCGTGCCGTTGCCGACGCCGATCGCGTGCCCCGCCCCGAGGTAGGCGGCGAACTCCGTCTCGAAGGCGGCCAGCTCCGGCCCCAGGATGTAGCTCGCGCGGTCGAGGACCTCGTCGATCTTCGCGCGGATCTGCGGCTTGAGGAAGCGGGTCGGCGTGTCCGTGTCGAAGAGGGGCACGGCCATGGCGGGCGGAGTGTACGGCCGCGGCGACTACCCTCGACCGTCGCAATGGCGCTCCTCGTCGTCCTCGCCTCGATCACCGACCCGATCGTCAACCTCGCCGTCGACGTCATCGACGCGGTCGGCCTGCCCGGGATCTTCGGCCTCATGGTGCTCGAGAGCGCCTGCATCCCCGTGCCGTCGGAGGCCACCTTCCTGTTCGCCGGCTTCAACGTCGCCCGCGGCGAGTACTCGATGCTCTCCGTGGTCGCGGTGGGGACGTTCGCCAACGTCGTCGGCTCCTGGCTCGCCTACGCGGTCGGCTACTACGGCCGCGTCGACGTGCTCGAGAAGCACGGGCGCAAGATCCACCTCAAGCCGTCGCACCTCAAGCAGGCCGACGACTGGTTCGCCAAGTACGGCTCGGCGACCGTCTTCTTCACGCGGATGCTGCCGATCATCCGCACCTTCATCTCGCTGCCGGCCGGCGTCGCGCGGATGCCGTTCTGGCGCTTCACGATCCTCACGACGCTCGGCTGCATCCCGTGGATCTTCATGCTCACCTACATCGGCTTCCAGGTGGGCGACCGCTGGGAGGAGTGGAAGGACTCCCTGCACTACATCGACTACGCCGTCGCGGCGGGGATCGTCCTCGGCGCGATCTACCTCTT
>CALMNS010000610.1 GCA_937871635.1 uncultured Solirubrobacter sp. | reverse complement strand
GCCGCCCCGCAACCCGGTCCTGCTGGCACGCGAGCTCGCCACCGTCGACGTGATCTCGGGCGGCCGCCTGCTGCCGGCCGGCGGGCTGGGGATCGACCTCCCCGCCGAGCTCGCCGCCATGGGCGTCGTCAAGGGCGAGCGTGCCGCCCGGCTCGAGGAGGCGGTGGCGATCGTCAAGGCGCTGTGGTCGGGCGAGCCCGTCACGCGCGAGGGACGGTTCTGGTCCCTGCAGGACGTCCGCCTGAGCCCGCGGCCCACGCGCCGCAAGCTCGAGCTCTGGCTCGCCGGCACGGCCCCCGCGGCGCTGCGGCGCGTCGGCCGCATCGCCGACGGATGGCTGGGCTCCCAGGTCGGCCCGGAGGAGCTCGCCGCCATGATCGGCGTCATCAAGGCCGCGGCCGCCGAGGCCGGGCGCTCGATCGACGAGGACCACTACGGCGCGACGCTGTTCGCCGCGCCCACGGCGGGTGAGGTGCCGCCCGGCGCGCTCGAGCTCCTGCAGCGCCGGCCTGGCCTGGCCCGCGAGGACCACATCGCGTTCGGCGCCGGCGAGCTGCGCGAGCTGCTCGAGCGCTTCGTCGCGGCCGGGGCCTCGAAGTTCGTGGTCATCCCGCTGGCCCGCGACCTACACGGCTGGCTCGAGGAGATGCACGCGGAGGCGGTCGCCCCGGTGGAGAGGAGCGCCGCATGAGCGCCGTACTGCCGGCCACCCGCGTCAACGAGCTCATCGCGCTGTTCGGGCGCCACCAGCTCGCCGAGATGCGGGCGATGAAGCGCTCGGCGCAGAAGTCGATGCTGTTCGATCTCGCCCGGCGCTCGCCGCTGGGCTGGCACTGCCTCTACGAGCACGAGGCCGAGTTCCTGCGCGAGGTGTGCCGGCACGCGAGTCCCGAGGAGCTCGGACGGCGGATGCGCAGCGTCGGCTCGCGCCCCTACGCCCTGCAGCCGTTCATCATCATGTGCAGCTACCTCGGCGCCCGCCAGCAGCGGATGCTCGACCTCGGCCTGCACCCCGGCGATCCCTTCCCGGAGGAGCGCCCCGACGACCTGGTGTTCGTCGTCGACTTCTGGGTCCGGCTGCAGGGCGCCTACCGCACCGACGACGCGCTCCTGCCGGGAGAGCGCGGCGGCGCCCTGCCGATCCTCGATGACGACGCGATCGACGACCTCGTGCGGCGCGCCCGGCCCGTGGACCCCGGGCGCCACACGCTGATCCGGCGGATGTCGGCAACGCTCGAGCTCTACGAGTTCATCCTGCACGGCGAGCAGCGCGACGGGATCTTCGGGCACGGCCCCTACGACCTCGGCGACGGGCGGGTTCTCTTCTGCAAGGAGTTCAACGACCTGCGCAACGACTACATGCCGTGGGCCCGGACGAAGGCGCGCCTGCCGGTCGCCAACGTCGTCATCCCGCACGTCGCCCGCGACGTCGAGGTCGCCTGCGACATGTTCGGGTCGATCACCGTCGAGCCCCACGAGCTCGGCGACCGGCTCGAGGGGATCGCCGTGCTCACCCGGGAGGACGGACAGCTGCGAGAGCTCGACGAGGAGGCGTGGACGGAGGTCCAGCAGGTCGCCGCGGACGCGCAGGAAGAGCTCTTCTTGACCGCCGTCGAGTGGGACGAGCGCTACAAGATCGAGTACGGCGCGCCGCTGTTCGCCAACCACCTCAAGCCGGTCTTCGACCTGGCCGGCATGCCCCAGGACGCCGGCGCGCGGCTGATGGAGGCCTGCCAGCGGACCGCGGACCGGCACGTCGACGAGCTGCTGGCGACCGAGATGCCGAGCATCTGGCGCCACATGGCCGAGCCGGAGGGGGATTTCTACTGGCCGATGGTCACCTGACGGCGGCCCTGGCGGTCACGGGCGCCGCCGGGCTCGCCGGCCTGGTCGGGAGGCGGCTGGCGCCGACGCCGTGGCTGACGCTGACCCGTGAGCACCACCTGCACTACGACGATGCGACGCTCATGGCGCCCTCGACGAACTACCCGGGCGGCGAGGCGGCGGCCTGGCTGCACGGCGGCCACACGCTCGGCCTGCTGCCGCCGCTGTTCGAGCAGACCGTGGCCGTCGCGGGCTTCGGGTCCGTCGTGCTCTACGGCCTCGACCGCGTGCGCTTCCCCGCGGCGGTCCCGATCGGCGCGCGCGTGCGCGCGAGCTTCGAGGTGCTCGCGGTGGCGGAGGCGCCGGGAGGCGTGCAGTGCCGGGTCGCGGCCGCGGTCGAGGCCGAGGACGCCACCAAGCCGGCGTGCGTCGCCGAGCTCGTGCTCCGCCTGACGCGCTAGTGGTCGTCCCCGGAAGTACGAGCGCCCGCCGTGAGCGGGCGGCGCTGCAGCAGGAAGACCGTTCCCTCCTGGATCGCCCACTCGATGTCGTGGTCGCCGCCGTAGACCGCCTCGCAGCGCTCCGCCAGGCGCTGCAGCTGGGACAGGTCGTCGTCGCTCAGGCAGGCGGCCCGGACGCGCTCCTCCGGAACGGCGTCCTGCGCCACCCCGCCCTCGGCGAGGATCCGCAAGGCGACGTCCTTGCGGCCCGGCGTGCGCTCGAGCACCGCACCGCTGCGGCTGACCCGGTAGTGGTCGGGGGCGACGAGGCTGCCGACGACCGCCTCCCCCAGCCCCCAGCTCGCGTCGATCACCCGCTCGTCCGCGCCCGTCATCGGGTGGCGGGTGAACAGGACGCCGGCCGTGTCGGGCATCACGAGCCGCTGGACGACGACCCCGATGCGCGGCTCGCCCTCGACCCCGAACAGCTCGCGGTACATCAGCGCGGACTCCGTGCGGCCGGACTCCCACACCTTCCGGACGGCGTCGAGCACCCCCTCGGGCGTGCGCACGTTGAGCACGGTCAGGTGCTGGCCCGCGAAGCTCGTCTGCTCGGTGTCCTCGCCGATGCCCGACGAGCGGACGGACACCGGGATCCCCAGCCGCTCGTAGCGGCGCGCGACGGCCGCGGCGGCGTCAGGGTCGCCGACCGCGACGGCGTCCACGAGCTCCGCCGCCAGCGCGAACCCGCCCGGCACCGGGAGCCCGGCGCGGATCGCCGCGCCGAGCTGGACCGCCTTGCCGCCGAAGCGGCTCTCGTCACGAGCGTCGGCGAGCTCGACCGGCGCCGTGCGCGGGTCCGCCGTCACGACCGCAGGAGCAGGAGACCGTCGACGGCGGTGGCGCCGTCGCCCGCCGGGTGGACGAGCAGCGGGTTGACCTCCTCGATCGGGTCGCGCATGACGTT
>CALMNS010000609.1 GCA_937871635.1 uncultured Solirubrobacter sp. | reverse complement strand
GTCGAGCAGGTCGTCGGGCGCGCCGGGCAGGTCGTCGGGCGCGCCGGGCATGGCACTAGCCTCTCATCCGGTGTCGCGACGGCTCGTCATCGCGCTCGGCGCGGCTGTGCTCGCGCTCGCCCTGGCCGGCGGGGCGGCCGCCTTCCTCCTCACCCGCGGCGGGGACGTGGTCAACGAGGAGGTGGCCTTCCGCCCCGAGCCGACGGCCACGCCGCAGGCGACCCCCGATCCGCGGCCGCGGCGGCGCGAGGACCCGTTCACCTGGGCGACGTACAAGTACTCCAAGGACCGCCGGGGCTACCTGCCGGCGTCGACCACCCTGCGGCCCCCGTTCAAGCGCCGCTGGGACCTGACGGGCTCCATCCTGCTCGAGTTCAGCCCCGTCATCGGCGGCCGCTCGCTCTACCTGCTCAAGAACAACGGCGCGCTCTACGCCGCCTCGAAGCGCACGGGCGAGGTCCGCTGGAAGCGCAAGCTCGGCTACCTCGCCGCCTCCTCCCCGGCCTACGGCGGCGGGCGCGTGTTCGTCACGCTCCTGCAGCGCGGCAAGGGCGTGCGCGGCGGCCGGATCGTGGCGCTGCGCGCCTCCGACGGGGCGGTCGTGTGGTCGCGCGACCTCGCGAGCCGCAGCGAGTCCTCCCCGCTGCTTGACGGGGACCGCCTCTACTTCGGCTCGGAGAACGGGACGGTGTACTCCATCCGGGCCTCCGACGGCGCCGTCCGCTGGAAGCGCAAGGTCGGCGGCGCGGTCAAGTCGGGCCTCGCGCTGGCCGACGGCAAGCTCTACTTCGGCGACTACAAGGGCCGCATGCACGCCCTGCGCCGCCGCGACGGCGGGAAGGTCTGGTCGACGGGCACGAGCGGCGCGCGCTTCGGGCTCTCCTCAGGCCGCTTCTACTCGACCCCGGCGGCCGCCTACGGGCGCGTCTACGTCGGCAACACGGACGGGAAGGTCTACTCCTTCGACTCGGGCAACGGGAAGCTCGCCTGGACGAGGTCCACGGGCGGCTTCGTCTACTCCTCCCCCGCCGTCGCCCAGGTCCCGGGCGGCCGCCCGACGGTCTACGTGGGCTCCTACTCGGGCCGCTTCTACGGGCTCGACGCCCGGTCGGGACGGGTGCGCTGGAGCCACGACGCGAAGGGCAAGATCTCCGGCGGGGCGACCGTCATCGGGGACATCGTCTACTTCTCCAACCTCAAGGCGAAGTCGACGATCGGGCTCGGCGCCCGGACCGGCCGCAAGGTCTTCGAGTTCGGCCGCGGGGCGTTCAACCCGGTGGTCTCCGACGGCCGGCGGATCTACCTGACCGGCTACGCCTCGCTCTACGCGCTAGAGCCGGATCGCTAGCCCGGCGGCGGCGAGCTGCGCCTTGACCTCGGCCACCGAGTAGCGGCCGTAGTGGAAGATGGAGGCGGCCAGGACGGCGTCGGCGCCCGCCCGCAGCCCGTCGACGAGGTGCTGCGGATCGCCCACCCCGCCTGAGGCGATGACCGGGACCTCGACCGCGCCGGAGACCGCGCGCACGAGCTCGAGGTCGTAGCCGTCCTGGGTGCCGTCGCGGTCCATCGACGTCAGCAGGATCTCCCCCGCCCCGCGGGCGGTGCCCTCACGCGCCCACTCGACGGCGTCGCGGCCCGTCGGCGTCCGGCCGCCGGCCACGAAAACCTCCCAGGCGGCGGCGGGGTCGCCGCGCCGCTTGGCGTCGATGGCCAGCACGACGCACTGGGCGCCGAACACGTCGGCCAGCTCGTTGAGCAGCTCGGGCCGGGCGACCGCCGCCGAGTTGACCGAGACCTTGTCCGCGCCCGCGTCGAGCACCGCCTGGGCGTCCTCGACCGACGCGATCCCGCCGCCGATGGTGAACGGGACGAACACCTCGTCGGCCGCCCGCCGGGCGAGCTCCACCACGGTCGCGCGCTTGTCCGACGTGGCGGTGATGTCGAGGAACACGAGCTCGTCGGCCCCCGCGGCGTCGTAGTAGGCGGCCAGCTCGACCGGGTCCCCGGCGTCGCGGATGTCGAGGAAGCGGGTCCCCTTGACCACCCGCCCCGCGTCGACGTCCATGCACGGGATCACGCGCTGGTAGTGCACTAGCTGCGCAGCGCGGCCTGGCCCTCGGCGACCGTGAAGCGGCCCTCGTAGAGCGCCTTGCCGACGATCACCCCGCCCAGGTTGACCTGCCGCAGCCGGGCCAGCGCGCTGAGGTCCGACGCCTGGCCGATGCCGCCCGAATACAGGAAGCGCCCGCGCACCGCGGAGGCCACCTGGCGCACCTCGTCGAGGTCGGGCCCCTCGAGCTTGCCGTCGCGGTCGACGTTGGTGTAGACGAAGGAGCGCACCCCGCGCAGGGTCAGCCGGCGGATCGCGTCGGGCGCCCGCATCTGCGTCGTCTGGGTCCAGCCCGACGTGGAGATGTAGCCGCCGCGGACGTCGACGGAGACCAGGACCCGGTGCCCGTAGGCGCCGATCACGTCGTCGAGGAAGTCGAGGTCGCGGAACGCGGCGGTTCCGACGATCGCGCGCTCCGCCCCGGCGCGCAGGGCCTCGCGGACCGCCCCCAGGGTGCGCAGGCCGCCGCCGTACTGGATCGGCACGGACAGCTGCTCGGAGATGCGGGCCAGGTGCTCGATCGAGCGCGGCTCGCCCGCCTTGGCGCCGTCGAGGTCGACGATGTGCAGGAACCGCGCGCCGGCCGCCACCCACGAGCGCGCCGCCTCGAGCGGGTCGTCGGCGTAGACCGTCTGGTCCTCGAAGCGCCCCTGCACGAGCCGGACGGCCCGCCCCTCGTAGATGTCGATGGCCGGGTAGAGGATCACGCCGCCGCCCCGAGCCAGTTGCGGAGCATCGCCAGCCCGTCGGTCGAGGACTTCTCCGGGTGGAACTGGACGCCGGCCACGTTGTCGCGCTCGACGATGGAGGCGAACGGCTCGCCGTAGTCGCTCACCCCGACCGTGTCGGCCGGGTCGGCGGGACGGCAGGCGTAGGAGTGCACGTGGTAGAAGGCCGCCGCCTCGCCCAGGCCGGCGGTGAGCCGCGCGCTCGGGTTCAGCGCGACGCGGTTCCACCCGATGTGCGGCAGCTTCTGCCCCTGGGTCCGCAGGGCGGTGACCTCCCCCGCGAGAAGGCCCAGCCCGGTGTCGCCCTCGTGCTCGGTCGAGGACTCGAAGAGGAGCTGCATGCCCAGGCAGACGCCGAGCACCGGCACGCCGGCCGCCGCCCGCTCGCGCAGGACCGGCT
>CALMNS010000608.1 GCA_937871635.1 uncultured Solirubrobacter sp. | reverse complement strand
CCCCAGCACGGTGTGCGGGTGGCCCCACTGCTCGAGCGCGTCGACCGTCTGGGAGAGCGGCCGGGCGGTGATCTCGACCTCGTGCCCGCGCGCCTCCAGGCGCTCGACGAGCGGACGGAGGACGTAGACGTGCGCGGTGTTGGTGAGGTCGACCCAGACGCGCAACGCGCGATCAGGCGTGAGCCGGCTCTCCGAGCTGGGCGTAGATCGGGTAGCGGTCGGCGATCGCGCCCACGCGCTCGGCGAGCTCCCCGCGGGCGGCGTCGAAGTCCGGGGTGAGCGCCGTGGCGATGATCGCCCCGACCTCCTGGTAGTCGGCCGCCTGCAGGCCGCGGGTGGCCAGGGCGCTCGTGCCGACGCGCAGGCCGCTCGTGACCATCGGCGGGCGGGGGTCGAACGGCACCGCGTTGCGGTTGACGGTGATGCCGATCTCGTGCAGGCGGTCTTCGGCCATCTGGCCGTCGAGCTCGGACCGGCGCAGGTCGGCGAGGACGAGGTGGACGTCGGTGCCGCCCGTGAGGACGTCGACGCCCCGGCCGGCCTCGCGCAGGAGCTCCGCCGCGACGGCCCGGGCGCCTGCCACGGTGCGCTCCTGGCGCTCGCGGAACTCGGCCGTGGCCGCGATCCTGAACGCGACCGCCTTGCCGGCCACCACGTGCTCGAGCGGCCCGCCCTGCTGGCCGGGGAAGACGCTCGAGTTGATCTTCTTGGCGTGCTCCTCGGTGCAGAGGATGAGCCCGCCGCGGGCGCCGCCCAGGGTCTTGTGGACCGTGCTGGTCACCACGTCGGCGTGCGGCACCGGGTTAGGATGCAGCCCGGCGGCGACCAGGCCGGCGAAGTGCGCCATGTCCACCATGAGGTAGGCGCCCACCGCGTCGGCGATCTCGCGGAACCGGGCGAAGTCCAGGGTCCGGGGGTACGCCGACCAGCCCGCGAGCAGGAGCTTCGGCGAGCGCTCGTGGGCGATCCGCTCGACCTCGTCCATGTCGATCAGGTTCGTCTCGCGGTCCACCTCGTACGGCGCGATGTCGTACAGCCGCCCGGAGAAGTTGAGCTTCATCCCGTGCGACAGGTGGCCGCCGTGGGGCAGGCTCAGGCCCATGATCGTGTCGCCCGGCTGGAGCAGCGCGTGGTAGACGGCCGCGTTGGCCTGGGCGCCCGAGTGGGGCTGGACGTTGGCGTGCTCGGCGCCGAACAGGGACTTGGCCCGGTCGATGGCCAGCTGCTCGATGACGTCGACGTGCTCGCAGCCGCCGTAGTAGCGCCGGCCGGGGTAGCCCTCGGCGTACTTGTTGGTCAGCACGGAGCCCTGGCACTCGAGGATCGCCTGCGGCACGAAGTTCTCCGAGGCGATCATCTCGAGCGTCCGCTGCTGGCGGCCGAGCTCGGCGGCGATGGCGTCCGCGACCTCCGGGTCGACCTCGGAGAGGGGGCGATCGAAGTGGTCGGCAGGCAGCTCGGGCATGGCTCGAGGCTACCAGCGCGATCGGCCCCTGGTCCGAGCTACAGGGCGCGGGCGACGGTGTCCGCCGCGACCGCTCCCTCGCGCAGGATCGCCCAGCGCCCGTCCGCCTCGTAGGTCGTCAGGTCGACCACGGTGGACGGCGTCCCGGCAAGCTCGCCCCCGTCGAGAAGCAGGTCGGCGTGCGCGCGGATCGACTCGGGGACCTCGTCGAGGGCGCGGGGGTCGGCGCCGCCCGCCAGGTTCGCGCTCGACTGCAGGACGGGCCAGGACACGGCGGCGAGCGGAGCCAGCGCGTCGGGGAGGGCCGGCACGCGCAGCCCGAGGACGCCCGGGGCCCCGGGGCCGCAGGCCAGCGGGAAGCGGTGCAGCGGGTTCGGCAGCAGGAGGGTCACCGCCCCGGGGAGGAGCCGCTCGGCCGCCTCCCGGGTGCGCGGGCCGAGCTCGGGGAGGGCCTCGAGCGCGAGGTCGCGGCGGAAGAACATCACGGCGGCGGGCTTGTCGGGCCGGCGCCCCTTGAGCGCGTAGAGGCGCCGCACGGCCTCCGGGGTGTCGGGGTCGCAGGCCAGGCCGTAGACCGTGTCGGCCGGGAAGACCGCGACGCCGCCGACCGCCATGCAGCGCGAGAAGGTCTCGGCCGCCTCGGCGGTCACCACGCGGTGAGGACCCGCTCGTGGCCGGCCAGGTCCCGGGT
>CALMNS010000607.1 GCA_937871635.1 uncultured Solirubrobacter sp. | reverse complement strand
GACCGGCCGGCCGTCGACGCCGTCGAGGCCGACGGCGCCCGTGCCGAGGTCCGCGACGCCGACGGCACGGCCTACCCGGCCCGGGCGGTGCTCGCCAACGTCGCGCCGGCGGTGCTCGACGCGCTGCGTGGGCGCACGCCACCCGCCCCGCCCGATCCGGGGGCCCAGCTCAAGGTCAACCTGCTCCTCGCCCGCCTCCCCCGCTTCCGCGACCCGGCCGTCCGGCCCGAGGACGGCTTCGCCGGGACGCTGCACGTCAACGAGTCGGGCACTCAGCTCGCGGCGGCCCACGCGACCGCCGCCGCGGGGCACCTGCCGGACCCGCTGCCGGTCGAGCTCTACTGCCACTCGCTGGCCGACCCGACGATCCTGGGGCCCGAGCTGCGCGCCGCCGGGGCGCACACCCTCACCCTCTTCTCCCTGCAGACGAGCGCCGACCTCTTCCGGGCCGACCCGGAGGGCGCGCGACGGGAGGCCACCGCGGCGGCCCTGCGGTCGCTCGACAGCGTGCTGGCCGAGCCGATCGAGGCGTGCCTGGCCCGGACGCCGTCCGGAGCTCCCTGCCTCGAGGCCAAGACGCCGCTCGACCTCGAGCGCGAGCTCGGGCTGCCGGCGGGCAACATCTTCCACCGTGACCTCGCCTGGCCGTGGGCCGAGGACCCCGCCGACGTGGGCCGCTGGGGGGTCGAGACCGACGTCGCGAACCTCCTGCTCTGCGGGGCCGGAGCCCGGCGCGGCGGCGGCGTGAGCGGCATCCCCGGCCACAACGCGGCTCGCGCGCTCCTCGAGCGCCGATGCGCCGGAACTTCTCGCCTCGCGGACGGTTAGAGTGCCCGCGTACCGCTGCATCCGATCGGAGCCTTGACGTGGAAGCCTCAGCCCTTCATGCCCCGGCAGGCCTGACCCGCCTCTCGCTCGGCGGGCCGCTGCTGAGGCTCCGCTCCGACGAGCAGCTCGTCACGGCGTTCCGGGCGGGGTCCGAGGACGCCTTCTCGCTGCTCGTCTCGCGCTACGAGCAGCGCCTGTTCGCCTACGCGCGGCAGATGCTGGGCGGCTCGCGGCAGGACGCCGAGGACGTCCTGCAGGACGTCTTCGTCCGGGCCTACGGCGCCCTGCGGGCCGACGGCCGCGAGGTCAACGTCCGCGCCTGGCTCTACCGGGTCGCCCACAACCGCTGCATCGACCAGCTGCGCCGCCCGACGCCCGCCGCGTCGGAGATCTTCGACGTGTCGCGCAAGCCGCTGCACGATCCCGTAGAGCAGGCCCAGCGGCGCGAGGACCTGCGCCGGCTGGTCGCCGACATCGGCCGCCTCCCCGACCATCAGCGCTCGGCGCTGCTGATGCGCGAGATCGACGGGATGTCCTACGCGGACCTGGCCGAGGCGCTCGACATGAGCGTCTCGGCGATCAAGTCGCTGCTCGTGCGGGCGCGGGTGGGCCTCGCGGAGGCGGTCGAGGCGCGCGAGCTCGACTGCGCGATCATCCGGATCGACCTCACGGAGGCCTACGACCGCGGCGTGAAGGCCTCCGGCCGCGCCCGGCGCCACATGCGCGAGTGCGACGGCTGCGTCGAGTTCCGCGCGTCGCTCCGCGGCCTGAAGCGCTCGTTCGCGGCGCTCACGCCGCTCGGCGCGGGCCCGCTGGCGGTCCTCGCCCACGCCTTCGGCATCGGCGGGGCG
>CALMNS010000606.1 GCA_937871635.1 uncultured Solirubrobacter sp. | reverse complement strand
GGTCCCAGGCGCGCGCGAAGCCGAGGGAGGTCGTGCGCCCGCCGTGGCGATGGGCGGCGAGCATCGGGCAGATGCCGCCGTCGGAGTCCGTGTAGGCGCCGACCACGATCGGATGGGCGCCGACGCCTTCGAGCATCGCGCGCCGCGTCTCGGCCGGCAGGCGATCGATGGCCCGCCGGAGCTCTGCGATAGGGTCGCCGCGCCTCACCTCATGCAGCGTAAGTCGACCCGGTCCCCATCCCTGCACGCCACCGTGCAGCACCGCTAGCGGCGCCCGTGCGGCTCGGCGTCCACATCGGATACTGGGGCCTCGGGCTCAGCGCCGACGACCAGCTGCGGATCGTTCAGGAGGCCGAGCGGCTCGGGTACGACTCCGTCTGGACCGCCGAGGCCTACGGCTCGGACGCGGCGACGATCCTCGGCTGGCTGGCCGGCCGCACGGAGACGATCAGGCTCGGCTCGGCGATCTTCCAGATGCCCGGCCGCTCGCCGGCGATGACCGCCATGACGGCGGCGACGCTCGACCAGCTCTCGGGCGGGCGGATGCTGCTGGGCATCGGCTCGAGCGGGCCCCAGGTCGCCGAGGGCTGGCACGGGCAGCGCTTCGCCCGCCAGATCACGCGGACGCGGGAGTACGTCGCCGTCGTCCGCAAGGCCCTCGCCCGCGAGCGGCTCGAGTTCAGCGGCGAGACGCTGCAGCTCCCGCTGCCCGACGGCCCGGGCAGGGCCCTCAAGCTCACCATCGCCCCCGTGCAGGCGTCCATCCCGATCTACCTCGCGGCGATCGGGCCCAAGAACACGACGCTGGCCGGCGAGATCGCCGACGGGTGGCTGCCCACGCTCCTCTCCCCGGAGCACCTCGACGAGTTCCGCCCGCTGCTCGCCGCCGGCGCGGCGCGCGTGGCGGGCAAGACGCTCGAGGGCTTCGACATCGCCCCCATGGTCAACGTGATGATCTCCGACGACGTGGCCGCCGCCCGGGACGCGATGCGGCCCTTCCTCGCCCTCTACATCGGCGGAATGGGGTCGCGCGAGCAGAACTTCTACAACGGGCTCGCCGTCCGCTACGGGTTCGCCGACGCGGCGCGCGAGGTCCAGGACCTCTACCTCGACGGCAAGCGCGACGAGGCGGCCGCCGCCCTGCCCGACGCGCTGATCGACGCGGTGACGCTGTGCGGCCCGGCCGACCGCGTCCGCGACCGGCTGGCGGTCTACGCCGAGGCCGGGGTCGGGACGATGATCCTCTCCCCCATGGCCTCCGACGCCGACTCGCGGCTCGAGCAGCTGCGCCTGGTGGCCGAGCTCGCGGCGTGAGGGTCTTCCTCGGCGCCTTCGGCGACCCGGGGCACGCGTTCCCGATGCTCGCCCTCGGCGAGCGGCTCGTGCAGCGCGGCCACGCCGTGGCGCTGCAGACCTGGCGCCGGTGGGAGACCGACGTCCGGGCCGCCGGGATCGAGTTCCTGGCCGCCCCCGAGTACCAGGTCTTCCCGACGCGGGAGCG
>CALMNS010000605.1 GCA_937871635.1 uncultured Solirubrobacter sp. | reverse complement strand
CTTCTTCACCACCGGCGGCGGCGAGGCCGTCGCAGAGCCGGTCGCGCTTGGCCTCGAGGGCGGACCGCAGGGCGCCGACGGCCGCCATCTCGTGGCGCAGGGCGTGGGCGGCGGCGTGCTGGAAGGGCGTCCCGCCCGCGAAGGAGAGGAACTGCTTGGCGGTGGCCGCCGCGTCGACGAGCGCGGGCGGCCCGCTCAGCCACCCCGTCTTCCAGCCCGTCAGCGAGAACGACTTGCCCAGCGAGGAGATCGTCAGCGTCCGCTCGGCCATGCCCGGAAGGGTGGCCAGCGGGACGTGCTCGGCCCCGTCGAAGGTGAGGTGCTCGTAGACCTCGTCGGTCAGGGCGATCAGGTCGTGCTCGAGGCAGACCTCGGCGAGCGCGGCGAGCTCCTCGCGGGCGAGGACGCGGCCCGTCGGGTTGTGCGGCGAGTTGACGACGATCACCCGCGTCCGCGGGGTCACCGCCGCGCGCAGCGCGTCGGGATCCAGGGCGAAGTCCGGCGGGCGCAGGGTCACCACCCGGCGGGTGGCCCCGGCCAGCGCGACCTGGGCCGCGTAGGCGTCGTAGTAGGGCTCGAGGAGGATGACCTCGTCCTCGGGCTCGCAGAGCCCGAGGAGGGCGGCGCCCATCGCCTCCGTGGCGCCGAAGGTGACGAGCACGCCCGTCTCGGGGTCGACCTCGAGGCCGTAGTGGCGGGCCTGGTGCTCGGCGATCGCCGAGCGCAGCTCGGGCACCCCGCGCGCCGGCGCGTACTGGTTGTGGCCGGCCCGCGCCGCCCTCACCGCCGCTTCGACGACCTCCGCGGGCCCGTCCTCGTCCGGGAAGCCCTGGCCGAGGTTGATCGCGCCCGTGCGCTGGGCGAGCTGGGTCATCTCGGCGAAGATCGTCGTGCCGAAGCCCGACAGCCGGGCGACGGTCATCCGCTCCCCTTGCGACGCACCACCACGACGATCGCCGCGATCAGGATCGCGAGGACGATCGCCTCGAGCCCCAGCGTGACCCAGATCGCCTCGGACTCCGTCCAGCGCTGGATCGCCTGGAAGGCGATCGAGGCCCCGAAGAAGAGCGCCAGCGACCAGAAGAGGAGGTCGCGGTTCACCGCCGCGGCGCGCGGAGACCAGGCGGCGCTATCCGCGGCACCTGGTGGCCTTCGCCTCGAGGTCCTTGGGCGGGTCGGGGACCTCGAGCCCGCCGAGGGTCTGCCCGATGTTGCCCAGCGACTTGACGTCGCCCGTCTTGGCGGTGGTGGCGACCTTGTCGAGCCGCTTCTGCGCCTCGGTCAGCCCGTCGACGAGCCCCGTGTTGAACTTGGCGTAGTCCTCGGGCGGGTCGATCTTCTCCAGGGGAGCCAGCGAGGTCCCGATCTCGTCGGAGAAGGTCTGCACCGCGCCGCCGAGCTTCTTCGCCGCGTCCTGCGGCTTCGTGTCGGCGCCGAGGCCCGACCCCGTCTTCTGCAGGTCCCGCGTGGCGGTGAGGAAGGAGGCGCAGAAGTCGTTGAGCTCCGCCGCGTACTCGTCCTTGGAGGCGGCCGCGCTCCCGCCGCCGCAGCCGGCGGCCGCCACCGCCAGGGCGGTGGCGAGGGCGGAGAGGGGCAGGGCACGGCGGATGCGCGGCATGATGGGCCCCAGCTTAGGGTCATGCGGCATCCTCCCCGCACGATGGAGCGCGCCGGCGACCGCCTCAACGGCCTGATCCTGGTCGCCGCGATGGTCGCCGTGATGTGGATCTCCGAGCGGGTCGACGCCGTCCTGCCGGCGAACCTCGACCGCTACGGGATCGTCCCGCGGACCGACGACGGCCTGGCCGGGATCCCCGCCGCCCCCTTCCTGCACGTCGGGTTCGGCCACCTGGTCTCCAACACCGTCCCGTTCCTCGCCCTCGGCGCCACCATCGCCCTCGGAGGCCTGCGCCGGATCGCGCTGGTCACCGTGCTGGTGGCGCTCGTCAGCGGGATCGGGACGTGGCTGGTCGCCGGGGCGGGCTCGGTGCACCTCGGCGCGAGCGGCCTCGTCTTCGGCTACGGCACCTACCTGCTGGCCCGCGGCTTCTTCGAGCGCAACCTCGTCCACCTGGCCACGGGGCTCGTCGTCGGGGTCCTGTTCGGCGGCGCGCTGCTCGGCGGCCTCGTGCCCCAGGCGGGGATCTCCTGGCAGGCTCACCTGTTCGGGGCGCTCGGGGGCGTCCTCGCCGCGCGCCTGATGGCTCGCAGGCGCGCGGCGCCGGGCCGGCCGGCCGCCTACTGAACCGCCTCGGCCTGGGCCGGGACCGGCGGGGCCTGGAACTCCGTCGACTCGGCGTACTGGCGCACCGCCGACTCCTCGTGCTCGGGGATCATCGGCCCGTCGCCGGCGGGGTCGAGGATGTCGGACTCCCACCACGTGTAGCGGCCCTCGAGGACGTTCTGGGCCGTCTTGTACTGCGCGGCGTCGTCGTTGGAGAACAGCTCGGCGAACAGCCGCTCCGCGCGGCCGCGGGCCTGCTTGGCGAACAGGTCGGCCAGCTCGTAGGCCTCCTCGCGCCGGGCGGGCTCGCGGATGGCCAGCGAGTGCGCGTAGACGCAGGCGCAGGAGATCGCGAAGAGCTCGGCGCCGATGTCCACGACGCGCCCGAGGAGCGCGCCCTTCTGCTCGAGCGAGGCCTGGTGGAGCCCCATCAGGCCCATCGTCGAGCGGGCGAGCTTGCGCGCGTGGCGCTCGACGTAGCGCAGGTGCGGGGCCAGCGAGCCGAACTCGTCGGCGTAGGCGGTGGGCTTCTGGCCCTCGCCGGTGACGAGCGTGGGCAGATAGCCGGCGTAGAACTTCGCCGCGCCGACGGCCGCCTTGGCCTTGTCGGCCATCGCCACCTTCGGGTCCAGGATGTCCCCGGCCACCGCGAGGTGCTGGTCGAGCGCCTCGCGGGCGATGAGGAGGTGCATGATCTCCGTCGAGCCCTCGAAGATGCGGTTGATCCGCATGTCGCGGAGCATCTGCTCGGCCGGCACCGGCTTCTCGCCGCGGTCCTTGAGCGACTGCGCCGTCTCGTAGCCGCGCCCGCCGCGGATCGAGATCATCGTGTCGACGGCCTGCCAGGCCATCTCCGAGCCGTAGAGCTTGGCCAGCGCGGCCTCGACCCGGAAGTCGTTGCGCTTGTCGTCGGCCAGGCGGCTGGCGACGTCGACGACGGCCTCGAGGCCGAACGCCGTGCCGGTGACGAAGGCCAGGTGCTGGGCGACCGGGTCGTGCTTGCCGACCGGGGCGCCCCACTGCTTGCGCTCCGACGCCCACTCGCGGGAGATCTTCACCGAGTACTTCGCCGCCGCCGCCGCGATCGCGGGCAGTGACAGGCGCCCGGTGTTCAGCGTGGCCAGGGCGAGCTTGAGGCCCTTGCCGACGCCGCCGACGACCGCCTCGTTGGGGACGAAGACGTCCTCGAAGCGCGTGAGGGAGTTCTCGATCCCCCGCAGGCCCATGAACGCGTTGCGCCGCAGGACGGTGACGCCGGGCGCGTCGTTCGGGCAGATGAACGCGGTGATGCCGCCCTTGGCGCTGTCCGTCTTCGGGACGACCGCCATGATGATCACCACGTCGGCGATGACGCCGTTGGTCGCCCACAGCTTCGTGCCGTTGATCAGGTAGCCCGTGCCGTCGTCGGTCGGGGTCGCGCTCGTGGTCATGCGCGCCGGGTCCGAGCCGACGTCGGGCTCCGTGAGCAGGAAGGCGGAGATGTGCGTGCTCGCCACCTTGGGGAGCCATTCGCGCTTCTGCTCCTCGGTGCCGAACATGCGCAGCGGCTCGGGCAGCCCGATCGACTGGTGGGCGGAGAGCAGCGTGGCGATCGCCGAGTGGCTCTGCCCGGCCAGCGCGAGGGCCTTGTTGTAGTAGACCTGCGACAGGCCGAGGCCCCCGTACTGGTCGGGGACCTTCATGCCCAGCGCGCCGAGCTGCTTGAGGCCGTCGATGACGTCCTCTCCGATCTTCGCGTCTCGCTCGATCTGCAGCGGGTCGACCCGCTCGGTGAGGAAGCGGCGCAGCGTCTGCAGGAACGCCTCGCCCTTGGCGGTCATCTCGGCCGACGGCTGCGGCTGAGGATGGATCAGGCCGAGCTCGAAGTTGCCCAGGAAGAGCTGCTTGCCGAAGGAGGGCTGCTTCCACTCGGTCTCGCGAGAGGCTTCGGCGACCTGCTTGGATTGCTCGTAGGAGGGGTCGGCGGGATTCGTCGTGGTGGCCATGGACCCATTGTGACTGACTGATCGGTCGGCCCAAGTGCGGATCGTGCCAAAGTCCCCGTCGGGGGCGGATCCGGGGGCGGGACCACGAAGACGTAGGTCAGGAAGGCGATGGCCAGCACCGCCGCTCCGGCCCGCGGCAGCGGCGCCCGCAGCTCGCCCGGGCGGATCGCGAGGACCAAGACGAGCAGCGCGAACGGGTCGAAGTACTTCTGGTAGGCGACCCCCGTGAGCAGCGAGAAGGCCAAGAAGGTGGCGGCGAGGGCGAGCGGCAGCAGGCGGTCGCCGCCGGTCCGGGCGGCGAGCGTGCCGAGGACCGCGCCCCCCACCGGCACCAGGATCAGCAGGAGCGCCGAGGAGCCCAGCAGCTCGCCGAAGCGATCGGCGGCGTTCCACAGGTAGCCCTCGTCGCGCGGGCCGACGCTCAGGGGGGAGACGAGGAGCGCGGCGAGGGCGATCGCGGCGCCGAGCAGCGCCGCGCGCGGGTGGGAGAGCAGGTCGCGACCCACCAGCAGCGTCCCGTAGAGCCCGAGGATGGCCAGCGTGAACAGCGGCGCGCGCAGCCCGAAGCCGGTCCCGCGGGCCGAGTCGCACACCCCGCAGGAGGCCGGGTCCGCGTTGGGGGGCACGAGCCCGCCCCAGGCGGCCACGAGCACCCAGAGCGGCACGGTGGCCAGGGCGATCAGGCCGAGGGCGGTGAGCTTCGCGCGGCGGTCGAGGCCCGGCCCGACCAGGACGAGCAGCCCGGCCAGCGGGCAGAGCCAGGCGTAGCTCTGGCGGGTGAGGAGCGCGAGGCCGACGAAGGCCGCGCCCGCGGCCGCCCACCGCAGGCCGGCGCCGGCCCGCACGCGGTCGAAGGCGTCGAGGGCCAGCAGCGCGAGCAGGAAGGCGAACGCGTCGGTGAGGACCAGGAAGCTCGGCCCGAAGACGTAGGGGGAGAGGGCGAGCAGCCCGGCGAGCAGGAGCGCGCTCGTCCGCTCGATCCCCCGCCGCAGGAGGATCCCGTAGACGACGAGCGCGCCGGCGTAGGCGACGAGCACGTCGAGCAGCCGCAGGCGCCAGACCTCGAAGCCGACGACCTTCCCCAGGGCCGTCCACACCAGGTGGAACCCGGGCGTGGTGGAGGTGGGCGGGTAGTGGACGAGGTCGGGCATCGGCCACTGCACCGCGAACTGCCGGATCGTCGGCAGGTGGTAGGTCTCCTCGTCGGTGCCGTGGAAGACCTGCAGCTGCTCCGTCAGGCCGTCGAGCGCGACGATCGCGATCAGGTAGGGCAGGGCGAGGAGCGCCGCCGCGGGCAGGTGCGGCCGGAGCGCCTTCACGCTCGCGAGGCTAGAGGAGCCCGGCGAGCGGCGCGCCCCAGTCGAGGGGCGGGGGCGGCACCGCGTAGCCCAGGTAGAGGTCGACGCCGATGTCGCCCGTCGCCCACTTGGCGAACGACTCGGCGAAGCGCTCCTCGCGGGTGGCCGAGCTGCCCGTCGCCGGGCCGCTCGCGGCCCACCCGCGCGGTGTCGCGGCGTCGAGTCGGGCGGCCAGGGGGGCGGGGACGAGGGCGTGGTCGACGACGTGGGCGAGCTCGTGCAGGACGAGCCGCGACACGCCG
>CALMNS010000604.1 GCA_937871635.1 uncultured Solirubrobacter sp. | reverse complement strand
GGCGTGAGCCCGCCGGCGGTTCAGCGGCCCTCGGCCGCGTCGCCCGCCGGGTCGCCCGCCGGATCGGCGGGGGGATCGGCCACGGGGTTCGAGACGGCGAACCGGTTGCCGCCCAGGCCCTTCGCCCGGTACATGGCGGCGTCGGCGGCGCGGAGGAGCTCCGCGCCGGTCTCGGCGGGTGCCGTCTGGATCGCCACCCCGATGCTGGCAGCGACTGGGGCCGGCGCGTCGCCCTCGGTCGGCAGCGGCCGGGCGATGGCCTCGATCATCCGGGCCGCCGCGGTGGCCGCCTCGGCCTCGTCGCGGACGTCCTCGAGGAGGACGCCGAACTCGTCGCCGCCGAGCCGGGCCACCGTATCGGCCTCGCGGACGGCGCCCACGAGCCGCTCGGCCACCTCGCGCAGCAGCGTGTCGCCCGCCTCGTGACCCTGCGTGTCGTTGATCGCCTTGAACCCGTCGAGGTCGACGAAGAGGACCGCCGCCGTGGACTGCCTGCGCTTGGCGCGGAGGAGCGCCTTGTCGACGACCTCGTGGAACGCGGACCGGTTGGCGAGCCCGGTGAGCTCGTCGTGGTTGGCCAGATGGCTCAGGCGCTCCGCGCGCCGGCGGCTCAGGGTGACGTCCTCGGCGACCGCCAGCCCGGCCTGCACCTCGCCGTGGTCGTCGCGGACGGGCCCGAGCGTGACCCGGTAGACGCGGCTGCCGTCCTCAGAGGTGTAGTCGATCTCGTGCTGGTCGCCGCGCAGCGCGGCGCGCGCGCAGGGGTGCAACCGCTGCCAGGCGTGCTGGGGCAGCGCCGACTGCAGCGTGCGCCCGCTCAGCGATCCGAACGCCGGCTCGGACTCGACGAGCACCTCGCCCTCGGCGACGAGCAGCCGCAGCTCGTGGTCGTAGAGCAGCACGGTCGACTCGCGCAGGTTGCGGGCGAGGCTGCGGTAGAGCTCCTCGCCGAGCCGGAGCGCCTCCTCGGCGGGGCTCCGGGCGACGAGGGGCTTGAAGTGGAGGACGCCGCCCCCGTACCCGTCGCGGTCGGTCGACGGCCGCAGGGTGTACCGGATCCCGATGGCCGCGCCGTCCTTGCGCCAGAAGACGTCGACCCGGTCGGACTCCACGCTGCCGGTGCGGAGCGCGGCCTCGACCGGCGACGCCCTCGCGGGATACGGCGTCCCGTTCGGGTAGGAGTGGTGCAGGAGCTCGTGCATCCGGCGGCCGATCGCCTCCTCCGCGCTCCAGCCGAAGAGGCGGATCGCCGCCGAGTTCATGGCGTGGATCGTCCCGTCGGACCGCAGGCCGACGAGCCCCTCGTCGCTCGAGAGCGGCGGCTGCTCGGCGGGCCAGGGGCTGAGCTGGCGATCGCGCCCGCCGCCACCTCGCGCGAACCGCGCGCGGCGCTCGGGCGGGGCGGCCTCGGGCAGGCTCACGGTTCGCGCGAGGACGTCGACGACGGCCGGGTCGAACTGGCTCGCGGCGTTCGCCTGCAGCTCGGCGAGCGCGCGCTCGGGCGAGCGGGCCGCCCGGTAGGACCGGTCCGTGGTCATGGCGTGATAGGCGTCGCAGCAGAACACCACGCGGGCGACGAGGGGGATGTCCTCGCCCGCCAGGCCGTCGGGGTACCCCGTCCCGTCCCAGCGCTCGTGGCAGGAGCGCACGATCAGGCCCACGCGACCCAGCAGCCCGCCGACCTCCTCGAGCATGTGGTGGCCCTCGACCGTGTGGGTCTTGATGATCGTGAACTCCTCCTGGGTGAGCGGACCGCGCCGGTTGATGATCTCGTTGTCGATCGCGAGCTTGCCGACGTCGTGCAGGAGGGCCGCGAACTCGAGCTCCAGCCGCTCCTGGTCGTTCAGCCCCAGCTCGTCGCCCACGCGCATCGAGAGGTCGACGACCCCCCGGCCGTGCTCGCCCGTGAGCCGGTCGTCGGCCTCGACCACGCGGTCGAGCAGCAGCGCCGAGCCGCGATACGCGCTCGACAGCTCGACGCTCTGCGCGATCCGGAGCTGCCGGTCGCGGGCGAGGACCATGAGCATGGCGATCAGCGGCAGCAGGAGCAGGAACGCGTAGGGCTCCTTGGCGGTGGCCAAGGCGGCCAGCAGCCCGACGCCGGAGAGCATCGTGTCGACCAAGAAGATCGCTGCGAGCTCGCGGACGGCCAGGCTCGGCGGGGCGCCCAGTCCGAGCCAGAGCCTGAGGCTCGAGAAGGTCAGGTCTCCCGCGAACTGGGCGGCGAGCGCGAGCAGGTACACGGGCCAGTCGCCGAGTGCGGGCGTCTCGGCGCCGGCGAGCGACAGGACGAGGACCGGGCCGACGGTGTAGAGCGCGTCGCCCAGCTCGATCACCGCGCGGTTGACCGGCGTGTATCCCGTCAGGTACCGCGGGAGCCGGCCGAGCAGCAGCCCCGCCGCGACGAGCAGCGGGACGACCGGCGTCGGGAGGAAGAAGAGCATCGGCACGAAGACGAGCTGGGTGGGGACGGTGGAGCCGATGCCCGTCTCGAACTCCACCCGCGAAGCGACCGCGTAGGCGAAGGTGAGGGCCAGGGCGGTCGCGACCGACAGCTCCCGCGG
>CALMNS010000603.1 GCA_937871635.1 uncultured Solirubrobacter sp. | reverse complement strand
GCGCTGGCCCGGCTCGAGGCGGGCGGGCGGGCCGCCTCCCGCACGGCGGCCCCCGGCGGCGACGGACCGCTTCGCCTCGGCACCTTCCCGAGTGCCGCCAGCCGCTTCCTCGCGCCCCTGCTCGCCGCCGTCGCGGACGACCCGGCCGGCGTCCGCCTGGAGCTCACGGAGTCGAACACGGCGACCGAGCTCGAGGCCCTCGTCGTCCGCGGCGACCTCGAGCTCGCCTTCGCGATCGGCCCGTTCGCCGAACGAGACCTGGTGGGCGTCGCGCTGACCGAGGATCCCTACGTGCTCCTGGCTCCCGCGGCGAGCGCGCTCGCGCGCCGGTCGACTCCGCCGACCTTCGAGGAGCTGGCGCGGCTCCCGCTGATCGCCTCCCCGGGCTGCGCGAACATCGCCCACCTGGAGACCGCCATGGAGCTGCGCGGCCTCGAGCCGGTGTTCGCCGTGCGCACGGACGACGACCGGCTCGCGAACGCCCTGGTCGCCGAGGGGATGGGCTTCGCGATCATGGGGCGGATGCAGGTCGACGCCCACCGCACGGACACCGCCGTGGTCGAGCTCGGCGAGCTGCTCGCCCCGCGGTCGATCTCGCTGGCCTGGCACCCCGAGCGACCGCTCCGGCCGCTGGCCGTGCGCGTCGTCGATCGGGTCGTCGGGCTCGCGGGGACCCCGCCGCCGCCCCGGGTGGCGCACCTCGCGGTAGGTCTCGACCGGCGCTGATCCGGCCTGGGGCACCGCTTCGGCGGGCGAGGCGAGGAAGCCTCGATCGGGCGATCGGACTTTCGAGTAGGCGGAGGCCGGGGGGTGCGCGACGCTCGCCGCGCCGCATCGCCCCGATCGCCTGCCCCCAGGAGGGACATCGTGTCGCCACGCCGGATCTCAGCTGCGCTCTGCGTCCTGCCCGCCCTCGCGCTGGCCGCGTGCGGCGGCGATGACGACCCGGGCGGCGGAGACGGCGGCTCGGGCTCAGGCGGGGGCGCCCGCACGGTCAACGTCTACTCGAGCCTCCCGCTCCAGGGAGCGACGCAGGACCAGACGAAGGCCATGGTGCAGGGCATCCGGCTCGCGCTCGAGCAGAACCAGAACAAGGCCGGCGACATCACGGTGAAGTACGAGTCGCTCGACGACTCCACCGCGCAGGCCGGGACCTGGACGCCGGAGGCCGTGCAGGCCAACGCCGGCAAGGCGGCGCGCGATCCGAAGGTCGCCCTCTACATCGGCGAGTTCAACTCCGGCGGGTCGGCGCTCTCGATCCCGGTGCTCAACGAGGCCGAGGTCCCGCAGCTCTCGCCGGCCAACACCGCGGTGGGCCTGACCACGAACGAGCCCGGTGCGGACAAGGGCGAGCCGGAGAAGTACTACCCGACGGGGAAGCGGACGTACGCCCGCATCGTGCCCAAGGACACCATCCAGGGCGCCGCGCTGGCCACGGTGATGAAGCAGGACCGCTGCGCCAAGGTCGCCATCGCCAACGACAAGGAGGTCTACGGCACCGGCCTGGCCCGCAACATCGAGGGCTCGGCCAAGGAGCAGGGCGTCGCCATCGTCGCCAACGAGGGGATCGACACGAAGGCGGCGAACTACCGCTCCCTCGCCCAGCGCTTCCGCGGCCAAGGCGTGGACTGCTTCGTGTTCTCGGGCATCACGGCGAACAACTCGGTCCAGATCTACAAGGACATCTCGGCCGCCCTGCCGGACGCCAAGCTCTACGGCCCCGACGGCGTCGCCGAGTCGGGCTTCGCCGATCCGAAGAAGGGCGGCATCCCGAAGTCGGTGGGCGACAAGGTCAAGCTGTCGGTCGCGACCCTCGCCCCGGACGAGTACCCGGCCGAGGGCCAGAAGTTCTTCGCGGACTTCAAGGCCAAGTACAACGAGAACAACCCGGACCCGTACGCCATCTACGGCTACGAGGCGATGATGCTGGGCCTCGACGTCATCGAGCGCTCGGGCGCCGGAGAGAAGGCGGACGTCCTCAAGGCGCTGTTCGAGACGAAGGACCGTCAGTCGGTCCTCGGGACGTACTCGATCGACGAGAACGGCGACACGACGCTGACCGACTACGGGA
>CALMNS010000602.1 GCA_937871635.1 uncultured Solirubrobacter sp. | reverse complement strand
GTCCGCACCACCCCGCCGTCGAGCGCGACGAGCCGCCCGCCCGCCCGGCCCACCACGCCGTAGCCCGTGTTGGCGGTGCCGGGGTCGATGCCGAGGACGATCATGCGCACCCGCGGGATTCTGCGCGGGAGGTCGGACGCCTTCCCGCGACGCGCTCCGGGCCGACGGCCCGGTCACGGGTTGGCAACGACTCGCCGCGGATGCGCCGCTTCACTCCGGGCATGCCCAGGACCCTCGTGACCATCCTCGCCGCCGCCCTCGCCATCCTCACTGCCGCCCCGGCCGCATCCGCCGCGGCGGCCGAGCCGGTCGACGTGAGCGAGCTGCCCCTCCGCATCCACGGGGGCGCCTGGCCGACGAGCCACGTCCAGGGCGTGGCGATCGACACCCGCAAGGGCTACATGTACTGGTCGTTCACCCAGATGCTGGTCAAGACGGACCTCCAGGGCACCGTGGTGGGCACGGTCGAGGGGCTCACCGGCCACCTCGGCGACCTCGACCTCAACGCGCAGGACGGCCGCGTCTACGGGTCACTCGAGTACAAGAGCGCGAAGGCGTTCTACATCGCGATCTTCGACGTCGACAAGATCGACCGCGTCGGCATGAGCGCCGAGCGCGACGGCGTCATGACCGCCGTCCACCTCGACGAGGTCGTCGACGACTTCACCGCGGACATGGACTCCAACGGCGTCTTCGACGGGGACACCGCCCAGACGCCCGACCACCGCTACGGCTCGAGCGGCATCGACGGGGTCGCGTTCGGTCCGCGCTTCGGCCGGCGCGACGGCAAGGAGACGCTGAAGGTCGCCTACGGCATCTACTCCAACACGGAGCGGATCGACAACGACCACCAGGTCATCCTCGAGTACGACGTGCGCCGGTGGCGCCGGTACGAGCGCCCGCTCGCCCAGGACTACCCCCATCGCAGCGGGCCGTCGCACCACGACGGCAAGTACTTCGTCTACACCGGCAACACGCGGTTCGGCGTCCAGAACCTCGAGTACGACGCCCACACGGGCACGTGGATGATGGCCGTCTACAAGGGCGCGAAGGCCGGCTTCCCCAACTACGGGTTCTTCACCGTCGACGGCTCGGCGCGACCGCGGCGCGGCATCATCCGCGGCCAGCAGGGCCCGGAGGAGGGCGAGCTGCTCGAGCTCCGCTACGCCGGGCTCTACCACCCGGCCTCCGGGACGTTCGGGTGGGAGTTCCACGGCAACTACGGGATCCTCTCGCTCGACAACGGCTACTACTACGTGGCCGAAGGCAAGAAGGTCGGCGACAAGCAGGACGCCGACGTCTACCTCTACCGCTGGACGGGAGCCACCCCGACGCCGTTCGAGCGCGTCACCGCGCCGCCCGCCGGGTAGCGCGGCGCGGCGCTCAGCCGGCGATCCGCTCGAGGACCTCGGCGTCCACGTCGAAGTTCGCGTGGACCTCGTCGACGTCGTCGAGGTCCTCGAAGGCGTCGATGAGCCGCAGGACCCTGCCGGCCCCCGCCTCGTCGAGCGGCACCCGCGTCTTCGGGCGCTGGAGGATCTCCGCGGTCTCCGCCTCGATCCCGGCGGCGGCGATCGCCTCGCGCACCGCGACGAGGTCGGCGGGCTCGCAGATGACCTCGTAGACGTCGTCGTCGAGCACGATGTCCTCCGCCCCCGCGTCGAGCGCCACCGCCATCAGGTCGTCCTCGGACACCGCCTCGGCGCTCACCACGACGACGCCCTTCTTCTCGAACAGGTAGGCGACGGAGCCCGGCTCGCCGAGCGAGCCGCCGAACTTGCCGAAGGTGTGCCGGACGTCGGAGCCCGTCCGGTTGCGGTTGTCGGTGACCGCCTCGACCATCAGCGCGACGCCGCCGGGCGCGTAGCCCTCGTAGACGACGGTCTCCAGGGCGTTGGCGTCGGCGCCCTCGCCCGTGCCCTTGGCGATCGCGCGCTCGATGTTGTCCTTGGGCATCGAGGCGTCCTTGGCCTTCTGCACGGCGAGCGAGAGCCGCGGGTTGCCCTCGACGTCGCCGCCGCCCTCCTTGGCCGCCACGGTGATGGCGCGCGCGAGCTTGGTGAAGAGCTTGCCGCGGCGCGAGTCGACGATCGCCTTCTTGTGCTTGATCCCCGCCCATTTCGAGTGCCCGGCCATACCGAGCAGCTTACGGCGGGCCCGCGGACCTATGCTCCCGGCTCCATGCCGACCACTCCCCCAGCCTCCATCTTCAAGGCGTACGACGTCCGCGGCCTGTACGGCGAGGAGATGGACGGCGACGTGGCCGAGCAGATCGGGCGCGCCTTCGTCCAGGTGCTCGCCGAGGGCGCCGGCAAGCCGGTCTCCGAGCTGAGGGTCGGCCTCGGCCGCGACATGCGCCTCACCGCGCCCGAGATGGCCGGCCGCTACCGCGACGGGATGGTCGCCGAGGGCGCCCACGTCCTCGACGCCGGGATGGTCGGCACCGAGATGCTCTACTTCCTGGTCGGCTCGCGGGAGCTCGATGGCGGCCTCATGTGCACCGCCTCTCACAACCCGAAGGCGTACACGGGCGCGAAGCTCGTCAAGGAGGGCGCGATCGCCCTCAGCGGCGACGCGGGGATCGGCGACGTGCGCGACAAGGTGCTGGCCGGCCTGGGCGAAGCGCCCGGAGGCGGCACGGCGGAGGAGGTCGACATCGCCGAGGAGTTCCGCGCGGCCGCCCGCGCCTTCATCGACGAAGGCGCCATCCGGCCGCTGAAGGTCGTCCTCGACGGCGGCAACGGGATGGCGGGGCCGATGGTCGGGCCGATCCTCGAGGCGCTGCCGGGGCTCGAGCTCGTGCCGACCTACTTCGAGCCGGACGGCAACTTCCCCGACCACGAGCCGAACCCGATGCTCGAGGAGAACCGCCGCTTCATCGTCGAGAAGGTCGTGTCCGAGGGCGCCGACCTCGGCATCGCCTGGGACGGCGACGCCGACCGCTGCTTCTTCGTCGACGACCAGGGTCGCTTCGTCGACGGCGACTTCCTGACCGCGCTGCTGGCCGACTCCGTGCTGCGCAAGCGCCCCGGGTCGGCGATCCTCTACGACGTGCGCGCCTCGCGCGCCGTGGCCGACACGGTGGAGCGGGCGGGCGGCACGGCGTGGATGAACCGCGTCGGGCACGCGTTCTTCAAGACCCGGATGCGCGACGAGGGCGGCGTCTTCGGCGGCGAGGTCTCCGGCCACTACTACTTCGCCGACTTCTACAACGCCGACTCGGGCACGGTCCCCGCCCTGCTCATCCTCGAGCTGCTTGGCCAGGAGGGCAAGTCGCTGTCCGAGCTGCTCGAGCCCTACCGCTCCACCTACTTCATCTCGGGCGAGATCAACTCCGAGGTGGAGGATCCCGACGCGAAGATGGCCGACATCGAGCGCGAGTTCGCCGACGGGGAGATCACCCACCTCGACGGCGTCTCGGTCGACTACGAGGACTGGCACTTCAACGTGCGCAAGTCCAACACCGAGCCGCTGCTGCGGCTGTGCCTCGAGAGCCTCGCCTCCGTCGAGGACATGGAGGCCAAGCGCGACCGGGTGCTTGGCCTGATCCGGAGCTGAGGACGGGCGCCCGTGGGCGCCGGGCCCGGGGTCAGCCGCTCAGGCCGCGCGTCGGTCGGCGCTCCCCGCGGGCCCCACGCGCGGGAACGGCTCGAGCGAGAAGACGACCTCGACGGGGACGCCGAAGAAGGCGGCGATGCGCAGCGCGAGCTGCAGGCTCGGGCTGTACTCGCCGCGCTCGAGGTAGCCCACCGTCTGGTAGTGGACCCCGAGCGCGATCGCGAGCTCGCGGCGCGAGACGCCCTGCTCGGCACGGAGCAGGGCGATGCGGTTGTGCACGGCGTCGCTCATCGGCCCCGGCGTCGCCTCACCGGATCCACTGCACCGCCGCCTGCCGGGCACGCTCGACCTGCGATCCGGACTGCCGGCGGGCCATGCGGCGCAGCACGATCGGCGTGAGCAGCGCGCCGACGACCGCCCAGGCCGAGAGCACGAGCACCGTCTGCGCCGTGCGCCAGCTCCCGCCGATCTCGAGGGCCGCGGCCGCGTCCGGGAGGAACGCGGAGCGCATCCCCAGCCCGATCCAGTAGGTCGGGAACGCCTGGGCGACGACCTGCACCCAGCCCCACAGCTCCTGGACGGGGAACAGGATGCCCGAGATCCCGGTGAGCACGAGGATCGGGAGCATGCCCCAGGTCCCCATCCGCTGGGTGCTCGGGACCAGCGCGCCGATGATCATCCCGATCGGCAGGGTGGCCAGGAGGCCGAGCGCGAGCACCCACGCCAGCGTCAACCACCCGTCCGCACCCCCGGCCATCACGTCGAAGAGGAGGAAGCTCGGGACGAGGAGCACGAGCAGCTGGGGCACGACGGCCAGCGCCTGGGTGACGAGCTGGCCCGTGAAGTAGGCCAGCAGTCCGTGTGGCGCCGTCTTGTAGCGCAGCAGGGTGCCGTCCTCGCGCGCCATGGCCAGGGCGTAGCCCGGGCCCACCACGGCGCCGAACACGACGAACGCCCCGAGCAGGCTCGGGAGCGTCACCGTGGGCTCGAGGAGGCCCGTCCCCGCCACGCGGTCGTCGCGGTTGAGCACGAGGTAGCCGAGCGCCACGAGCCCGGTGAACAGGTAGAAGCCCTGGTCCTGGGCACTGCGCAGGCTCTGGGCGAACTCGTACCAGCCGCGCCGGAGGCCGAGGCCGACGGCGTGCGCCCCGACGCTCGTCATCCGACGAGCTCCAGCGCCGCGCCAGAAGGCTCGGCGGCGCCGGCCTGACCATGGACGAGCGACATGTAGGTGTCCTCCAGGCTCACCCGGCGCACTTCGAGGTCGGTGACGTCGTCGCCGCCCCTCGCGAGCAGCTCGCGGACGAAGGCGGTGGCGTCCTGCGTCGCGTGCACGAAGGCCTCGCCCCCGGCGCGCCACCGGACCTCGGCCGCACCGGCCACCTGCCGGGCGAGCTGGTCGGCGCTCCCGTCCGCGACGATTGTCCCGTTCGCCAGGATCAGGATGCGGTCCGCCAGCCGCTCGGCCTCGTCGAGGTTGTGCGTGGTCAGCAGGATCGTGGTGCCGTCGAGGTCCGAGAGCCGGTGGACGAGGTCGTGGAACTCGCGCCGGGCGTGGGGGTCGAAGCCCGCCGTCGGCTCGTCGAGGAACAGGAGCTCCGGGCGACCGACGATGCCGACGGCGACGTCGAGGCGCCGCCGCTGGCCGCCGGAGAGCGTGACGATCCTCCGGTCGGCGTGGGAGCCGAGCCCCACGAGCCCGATGAGCTCCTCCACGTCGAACGGCCGCGGCGTCTCCCGGGTTCCGTACGGGGCGTAGAAGCCGCCGAGGTGCGCGAGCAGGCGCCGCGGGGTCCAGCGAGGGTGGTCGCGCCAGGACTGGAGGACCACCCCGGTCCGCGCGCGCCACGCCTCGCCGGCCTGGGCGGGATCCTCCCCGAGGACGGTGACCCGGCCGGAGCTGCGGGTGCGGAACCCCTCGAGGATCTCGATCGTGGTGGTCTTGCCGGCGCCGTTGGGCCCCAAGAGCGCGACGACCTCGCCCCGGCGCACCTCGAAGTCGACGCCGGTGAGCACCTCGTGCGATCCGTAGCGCATCCGCAGATCGCCGACCTCCACGACGGTGTTCGTGCTGCGCTGGTCGCGATCACCCGGTTCCATGGCATAGTAGTTCTACTACATCGGCAGTAGGTTCGCAACAAGCTGCCGCGCGGCGGGGCCCCGCCGCGGGCGAAGGGGTACGGGCGCTTCGGCTTGGGAAGGTGGAGGCCATGGCTTCCAAGAACCGAAACGACAAGGGCGTATCGCTCGCCAAGGGCCCCGTGGGCGTCACGGGCATCATCCTGCTCGCCGCGGGCATACTCGGGTTCGTCTTCGCGGGCAACTCGTTCGACGCGAGCCCGGTGGACGGGACGGCGCAGGGTGAAACGTTCCTAGGGTTCGAGGCGAACGGATGGACGAACCTGCTGCTGATCGGCGCCGGTGCACTGCTGCTGTTCGCCTCGCCGATGCACTGGGCGGCCAAGAGCCTCTCGCTGATCGTCGGCCTCGTGCTCGGCGCGGCGTCCGTCATCGCGCTGGTCGACGGCGACGATGTCTTCGGCATCTTCGCCGCCAACGGCCTGACGAAGCTCCTGCTGGGCGCCGCCGCGGCCCTGCTCATCATCCTCGCGCTGCTGCCGCGCGTGGGCAAGAACAAGAACAAGCGCGACGACGACCACATCGAGCCCCGCCGTGAGCGCGTCGGCAGCCGCGACGACGACTACGAGCGCGGCCTGCGCGACGCCCAGGCCGGCAACCACCGCGCCAGCACGGGCGCGCGCAGCCCCGGCACCCGCCGCTAGCCGGCACGGGGCCCGCACGGGGGCGGGTCCTTAGGATCCGCCCCCGTGCACGGCATCCACCGTCTGCTCATCCCGACGCCGTTCGCCGTCGGGACCGTCAACTGCTACCTGGTCGAGGACGAGCCGCTGACCCTGCTCGACACGGGGCCGAACTCGGGCAAGGCGCTCGACGAGCTCGAGCGGGCGCTGGCCGCGAGGGGACACCGGATCGAGGACCTCGAGCGGATCGTCGTCTCGCACCAGCACATGGACCACCTCGGGCTGGTCGACATCCTCGCCCGCCGCTCGGGCGCCGAGATCTGCGCCTTGGACCTGCTGGCGCCGCTGCTCGAGGACTTCGCGGCCGAGGCCGAGCGCGACGACGAGCTGGCCGAGACCCTCATGCTGGCCCACGGGATCCCGCGCGACGTGGTCACGGCGCTGCGCTCCGTCTCGCGCGCGTACCGCGGCTGGGGCACGAGCGCGACGGTGGACCGGCGGCTCGCCGACGGCGACCGCCTCGCGTTCCGCGACCGCACATGGGAGGTCCAGCACCGGCCGGGGCACTCGCCGTCGGACACCATCTTCTGGGACGAGGAGCGCTCCGTGCTGCTCGGCGCGGACCACCTGATCGGCCACATCTCCTCGAACCCGGTGATCTCCCGGCCGCTCGGCGGTCGCTCGGGCGAGCACGATCCCGAGCGGCGCCCGCACGCGCTGGAGACCTACGTCGCCTCCCTGCAACTCACGCGCGCGCTGCCCGCCGCGGTCGTCCTCCCGGGCCACGGCGAGCCGGTCACCGAGCACGCGAAGCTCATCGACGAGCGCTTCGCCCTGCACGAGCGCCGGGCGAGGCGGATCGGGCGGCTCATCGCCGAGCGGCCGCGCAGCGCCTACGAGATCGCCCAGGCCATGTGGGGCACCGTCGCGGTCACCCAGGCGTACCTGACGCTCTCCGAGGTGCTCGGCCACGTCGACCTCCTGCTCTCGCGGGGGGCCGTGGTGGAGGTCGAGGCCGACGGCCTCGTGCGCTTCGAGACGGCGGGCTGAGCGGCCGCGCGCCCCGGGGCGGGCGCCCGGGATCCGGGCACTACGCTGCGGGCCATGGACGAGGCGAGGCTGGAGCGGGAGCTCTTCACGGTGGGATCGGCCCTGGCCGGGGCGCTGCCCTCGTCGGCCCGGCATCCGCTCAAGGCGCTCGACACGAAGGCGATGGACCTCGCGTCGGCCGACGCCGAGCTCAAGGCGGCGCTGTTCCGCTTCGTCGACGTGGTCCCGGCCTGCCGCTCGCTCGACGACCTCAGCCGCCACCTGACCGGGTTCCTCGGCGAGGTCGAGGCGCCGCCGCCGCCGATCGCGGCGGCCATGCGGATGGGCAACACGAAGGCCGGGCGCCTCGCGATCGGCCGGGCCGCCGCCACCGGGGTCAAGCACATGGCCCACCGGTTCATCGTCGGGGAGAGCCCGGAAGCCGCCCTCGGGGTGCTCCGCGGGCTCTGGAAGGACGGGGTGGCGAGCTCGGTCGACCTGCTCGGGGAGGCGACCGTCACCCAGGCCGAAGCCGACCGCTACGCCGCCCGCTGCGCCGAGGCGCTCGACGTCGTCCCGGCCGCGGCGGCCGAGTGGCCCCATCGCGCGCAGCTCGAGTCCGACCCGCTCGGCCCCCTCCCCCGGGCCAACCTGTCGGTGAAGGTCTCCGCCCTCACCCCGCTGCTCAAGCCCGACGCCCCGGCGCGCGGCAAGGCCGACGCCGCCGGCCGGCTGCGCGAGCTCCTGCACCACGCCAAGCGGGTCGGCGCCCACCTGCACATCGACACGGAGTCGCTCGACTCGCGCGACGCGACCCTCGAGCTCGTCCTCGAGCTGCTCGCCGAGCCCGAGTTCGCGGACGGCCCGTCGGCCGGGATGGTCCTCCAGGCCTACCTGCGCGACTCCCCGGACACGCTCGACCAGGTGCTCGACTGGGTGCGCTCCGGCCCCGGCGCCGGGCGCGCGCAGCCGCTGACCGTGCGGCTCGTGAAGGGCGCCTACTGGGACCACGAGGTCGTCGACGCCCAGCAGCACGGGTGGGCCGTCCCCGTCTTCGAGGTCAAGGCGGACTGCGACCGCAACTTCGAGGCTCTCTCGCGCCGGCTCATCGACGGGCAGCGCGCGGGCGGGGTGCGGGTCGCGATCGCCTCGCACAACCTGCGCTCGGTCTCCGCCGCGCTCGCCTACAACCGGCTGGCCGGCGGCGAGGACGGCGACCTCGAGTTCCAGATCCTGCGCGGGCTGGGCGATCCGCTGCAGGAGGCCCTGGCCGCCAACCGGATCCGGGTGCGGGCGTACTGCCCGGTGGGCGACCTGGTGGCCGGGATGGCGTACCTGGTGCGCCGGCTGCTCGAGAACACGTCGAACGACTCCTTCCTGCACGAGCAGGCCAGCGGGGCCCCGCTCGAGGAGCTCCTCGCCCCGCCCGGCCGCGGCGCCGAGGCCCCCCTGGGCGAGCCGGCGGGAACGGTCTGATGGCGGTCACCGAGCCGGCGCCCGCCGGCCTCGAGGAGCCGTTCCGCAACGAGCCGGTCCTCGAGCTGCGCCGCGCCCCGGTGCGCGCCGGCCTCGCCGACGCGCTCGCCG
>CALMNS010000601.1 GCA_937871635.1 uncultured Solirubrobacter sp. | reverse complement strand
ACGCCTGGGTCAGCAACGCGGCGGTCGTCCCGCGCGTCCCGCTCGACCGGCTCGACGCGTACGAGCTGCGGCGGACCCTCGCGACGAACCTCGACGCCGCGATCTGGGGCGCGCAGCTCGCCGTCGAGGCGTTTCGCGCGCACGGCGACGGCGGCTCGCTCGTCAACGTCTCCTCGATCCACGGGCGCGTCGCGTTCGCCGACCACCTCGGCTACGAGGTCAGCAAGGGCGGTCTCGATGCGCTCACCCGCAACGTCGCCGTGCAGTACGGCGCCGAGGGGGTCCGTGCCAACGGCGTCGCACCGGGCCCGATCAGCACCCCGCTGCTCGAGGGCAACGTCGCGGCCGAGGCCGACGGCGACGCCCGGGCGCGGTTGGCCGGGGCGACGGCCCTGGAGCGGATCGGCGCCGCAGAGGAGGTGGCGGCCGTCGTGGCGTTCCTCGCCGGCCCGGACTCGTCCTACGTCACCGGGCAGACGATCTACGTCGACGGCGGGTGGTCGGCGCGCGGCATGCACGCGGGAGTCAGCTGATGCGCCGCGTCCTCGTCACCGGGGCGAGCTCCGGGATCGGCGCCGCGACGGCGCGTGCGCTGGCGCGCGACGGGCATGCGCTCTGGCTGACCTACGCGAGCGACGAGGCGGGCGCGGACCGGGTCGCCGCGGCGTCCGACGGCGCGCCCGAGGTGCGCGTCTCCCGGCTCGACCTCGCCGACCCGGAAGCGATCGCAGGCCTGGTGGACGAGATCGCGGCCGCCTGGGGCGCACTCCATGTCGTGGTCAACAACGGCGGCGTCTGCCCCTACCGCGCGATGGACGACATCGAGATCGACGAGTGGGATCGGGTGATGGCCGTCAACGCCCGCGGCACGTTCCTGCTCTCGCGGGCCGCCCTGCCGCTGCTGCGCGCCGCCCACGGCGACCGGGCGATCGTCAACCTGTCGTCGATCGCGGGGCAGGTCGGGGCGATCACGACGCCGATCCATTATGCGGCGAGCAAGGCGGCGATCCTCGCGATCACACGCTCCTTCGCGCGGCAGCTCGCCGCCGAGGGCATCCGCGTCAACGCCGTCGCGCCCGGGCCGGTCAACAGCGACATCACCACCGAGCTCGCCGAGGACGCGCGCGCCTCGCTGGCGGCCGGCGTCCCGCTGCGCCGCTTCGGAGACCCCGAGGAGGTCGCCTCGGTCGTCGCGCTGCTCGCCTCGGCCGCGGCCGGCTTCACGACCGGCGCAACCTACGACGTCAACGGTGGCCTGCGAACCGATGGCTGATCCGCTCGCCGTGGTGAACCGCCAGGTCGAGGCGTTCAACGCGCACGACCTCGAAGGGTTCCTCGACACCTACGCGGCCGACGCGGTCGTCGACGGGCTCGATCCCGGCGGCGCCGTCCGCGGCCACGGGGCACTACGGCGCGTCTACGGCGAGCGCTTCACCGCCGCATCCCCACCGCACTGCACGGTCCGCGACTCCCTGGTCCTCGGTGGGCGCTGGGTGGTGGCGCACGAGCTCATCACGAGCGCGGGCCGGTCGGTCGAGCTGGTGGGCGTCTTCGAGGTCGCAGCGGGACGGATCGTCCACGCGGTGCTCACGCGCCGTCACCCCGCCTGAGCATGGAGCGCTGGCGGGCCGAGCTGGTGCTGGCGGCGGGAGCGACGCTCGGTGAGGCGCCGGTCTGGGATCCGCGGGACGAGGTGCTCGACTGGGTCGACCTCGAGCGCGGACGCTGGCACCGCTTCGATCCGCGCACCGGGACCCAGAGCAGCCGCACGGTCGGGCCGCCGGCCTGCTGCGTCGCCCGTCGCGCCGGCGGTGGGCACGTGATCGCGGGCGACGGCGCCTTCGTCGTGTTCGATCGCGCCGGGGTCATCGAACGGCGCATCGAGGTCGCGATGGCAGGCGGTGAGCGCTTCAACGACGGCGGCTGCGACGCGCGAGGGCGCTTCTGGTGCGGCACGATGGCCGAGACACCGGGGGCCGGGGCTCTGCACCGGCTCGACCCGGACGGGTCCGTGCAGCGCATGCTCGACGGCGTCACGGCGTCCAACGGTCTGGACTGGAGCCTCGACGGACGCTCGCTGTACTACGTCGACACCGCCACCGGCACGCTCGACGTCCTGGACCACGATCCGGTCTCGGGCGCGCTCGGCGGGCGCCGCACGCTGGTGGAGATCACCGACGGGCTGCCCGACGGGCTGACCGTGGACGCCGGCGGCGATCTGTGGCTTGCGGTCTGGGGTGCCGGGGAGCTGCGGCGCTACCGGCCCGACGGCGTGCTCACCGGCGTGGTCGCGGTGTCGACGCCCTACGTCACGAGCGGTGCGTTCGGCGGCTCGGACCTGGAGACGCTCTGGATCACCACGGCGCGCCGGGACGGGTCGCATCAAGCGGGCGGTCTCTTCGCTGGACGCGTCGGTGTTCGCGGTCGCCCGGCGCCTGTGTGCGGCCTCTAGGCCCTTGACCCAGGCGCTATAGTATGTAGCAACTGCGAAGAGGGGTGGGGTCGATGCTGCGCACGAAGGCTTGGTCCGTCGCTGCCGTTGTGGCGGTGTGGCTGCTTGCCGCACCGGCGGGCGCCTCCGCGCTCGACGTCGACGTCACGGCGCCGCCGTACTCGGCGACCGGCAACGGCACCACGAACGACCGGGTGGCGATCCAGCGAGCGATCGACGCCGTCGCCGCGGCGGGCGGCGGCATCGTCACGCTGCCCGCCGGCAAGACGTTCCTGTCGGGGTCGGTCAAGCTGGGCGCCGGGGTCCGGCTGCGGGTCAACGGCACGCTCAAGCAGAGTCAGGTCGACGCCCACTACGCCACCACCCCGACGCACGGCCACCTCTATCCCGGGGGCGGCGGCTACCCGAACGGCGATCTCGCCTCCATGCACAACCAGCCGATGGTGCACGCCGCCCACGTCGGCGGCGTCGCCGTCGACGGCGCGGGGGCGATCCAGCTCACGCGCGCCGCGACGGAGGGCGCGACCATCCACCTGATGGGGATCGGCTTCTACCGCGTCCACGACTACGAGCTGCTGAACATCGACGTCCTGGGCGGGAGCAGCTACGCCCTTGCGCTCTACACCACCGGAAACGGCCTCATCGACGGCACCCGCCTGATCACCACGCACTCCGACCCGAACCCGGCGGGTGCGAACACCGACGGCATCAGCATCCAGAACTCCCAGCACGTGGTCGTTACCGACAACTACGTGCGCGTGGGCGACGACGGCATTTACGTCTGGTCGAGCTACGCCGACCCGCGCGGCGTGGCCAGCTCCTGGTGGAGCAGCGCCGTGCCGCAGGCGACACGGGACGTCGAGATCGCCCGCAACGACGTCCGGGCCGAGCGCAACCCGCCGAACCTGTGCTGCAGTGCGATCTCGCTGATCGCCTGGGGCGGCGGCGCCCCGGACCTGCGCACGGTGGAGATCTCGGACATCCACGTCCACGACAACCAGCTCGCCGGCGGCTCGGCGGTTCGCTGCTGGTGCAGGGTGCCCTTCGGCACGGGCTCGCGCGCCCAGTCGCCGGTCAAGCGGGTGCGGATCGAGAACAACACGTACACCTGGGGACAAGCGCCGGCCACCGCGCTGAAGGCCGAGGTCACGGACTTCTCGACCGACGAGCCCGACCTCATCCGGATCCTCAACGCCCGGACGCTCCACAACGGGGACTTCGAGTCGACGGGCGACGCCTGGTGGACGAGCGCGGGACCGGCGGGGGCGACCCGCTCGAGCGAGTCCGTGCTCACGTCACCGGCCGCCCAGGCACGCCTCGGCGAGGCGGGTGGCTGGGTGGGCTACGTCAACCCGGCCGCCGGGCAGACGGCGAGCCTCGCGCAGGCGTTCCTGCCGCTGATGGACGGCGAGGTCCCGGTCGACGTCGGAGGCGTGGTCCGCCACCGCTTCGCGGCCGACGTCGTCACCGACGGCACCCAGGCACGCGTGGTGGTCCGGAACCGCTGCACGAACGCCGTCATCGACGACGCGCTGGTCAGCAACACGGCGTGGTCACGGGTCGAGCTCGCCTACCGCCTCCCCTCGGCCGGCTGCTACAGCGTGAAGATCGGGCTGGAGTCGGTCGGCACCGACGCCGGCTGGGCCATGATCGACGACGGTGCCGTGGTCAACGACACCGTCATCGACAGCGCGTCCTCGCAGGTGACGAGGACGGGCTCCTGGAGCACCTACGACGAGGAGTCGGACATCGGCGGCACCCACCTGGTCGGGGCTTCGGCCGGCGCGAACCTGAGCTTCCCGTTCAACGGCAGCCGGATCCGGATCCGCGGGACCCGCGACACCAACCTCGGCAAGGCCGGCGTCTACGTGGACGGGACGCTGCGCGGGACGATCGACTACTACGCCGCGACCCGGGCCGACGGAGCGATCGTCTTCGACGCGTCGGGGCTGGGCGCCGGGAACCACACGCTGGAGCTGCGGTCGACGGGCACCAGGAACCCCGCGTCGAGCAACGTCTACACGGTCTTCGACGCGGCGATCGCCACGCCGTGACGGGCGGAAGCCCGACGGCGGCTCGCCGTCGTCAGGCGTCGCCGGTCAACGTCGCGAGCACCCGGTCGGTCGCGATGGCGACGTGCGCGGCCATCGCGCGCTTCGCGGCAGCGGGCTTGCCACCGGCGATCGTGTCCAGCAGCAGCTGGTGGGATCGCGCGTGCTCGACCAGCCCGTCGGAGTCGAGCGTCGTGGTCGCCGACCGGAGGAACGCGGCGAGGCGGCCACGCAGGTGGCCGACCAGCTCCACGAGCATCGCATGGTCCGCAAGGGCCCACAGGCGTTCGTGGAAGCGCTGATCGAGCTCGAGCACGCGGGCGCTGTTCCCCCGCTCGGCCGCCTGCACCATCGCGTCGACCACGCGCTGCAGCTCCGCCTTGACCGCCGGCGTCATCCGCTGCTGCACGCGCACGACGACGAACTCCTCCAGCAACGTCCGAAGCGACGCGATCTCCTCGACCTGCAGGGGAGTGAGACCGGCGACGCGCGCCCCGCGCCGGGGCTGATGCTCGACGAGTCCCTCGTCGACGAGACGGGCGAGCGCTTCCCGGACGGGGATGTGGCTGACCCCGAGCTCGGCCGCGATCCGCCGCTCGACCAGGCGGGTGTTCGGCGGATAGCGGCCGTCGGAGATGGCGGCACGGATCCGGCCGGCGACATCCTCGGACATGCTCCGATCGGAGAGCGGAGCGAGCGTCACCGGGCCACGGAGCCCGATCCATCGCCGGGTGCGGTCGTCACGGACGAGAAGCTACTAGATGCTATGGCAGCGGACGCCCCCCAAGCGCGGTCCTTGCCGCCGTCCGGGGCTCAGGTCCGCGCCGGCCTGAGCGCCCGCCGGCCGGCCGAAGCGCCCGCCGGCCGGCGGGATCGACCTTCGCGTACGCGGGGTTGACGATCGACGGGACCGCTCTGCCCGCGAGGAAGTCGACGACCTGCTGAGCGGCGTGCCGTGGCAGCTCAGCCAGCGAAGCGGGCGAGTACCACGCCGAGTGCGGGGTGAGCGTGACACCGGCAGCGGTCAGCAGCGGGCTGTCGCTCGGCAGCGGCTCGGTCTGGAACACGTCGAGTGCGGCGCCGGCGAGATGGCCGCCGCGGATCGACGCCACGAGCGCCTCCTCGTCGACGAGACCGCCACGGCAGGTGTTGACGACGATCGCTCCGGGGCGCATCGCCTTCAGCGCCGCGTCATCGAGCAGGTGCCGCGTCTCCGGGGTCAGCGGGACATGGAGGCTGACGACGTCGGCGGCGCCGAGGGCATCGTGCAGTCCCGCCGCGACGTGACCGGCGGCGGCGATGACGGCGTCGTCGACGTACGGGTCGTGGACGAGGACCCGGAAGCCGAGCGCTCCCGCGAACGCCGCGGTCCGTGATCCGATGCGCCCGTAGCCGACGATCGCAACGGTGGTGGCCGACGGCCGGACGGCATGCGGCGCGTCGCTCACCGCCGCCCAGCGGCCGGCGCGGACCGCGCGGTCGAGCGCGACGACGCCTCGGGTGGCGGCGAGGATCAGCGCGAGCGTGTGCGTGGCGACCTCCTCGACGCAGTAGTCCGGAGTGTTCGCCACCGCAATGCCGCGGGCGGTCGCGGCGGGGACGTCGATCATGTCGTAGCCGATGCCGAGCCGGCTGACGAAGCGGCAGGCCTCCAGGCGGTCGAGGACGTCAGCCGTGATCGGCGCCCACTGCACCATGACCGCCACCGCCCCGTCGGCGGCGGCGACGACCTCGTCCTCGGTGGTGGCCTGCGCTCTCGCCGTCCGCAGTCCCGCGGCGGTGAGGATCTCCTCCACCGTGCCCGTGTCGGGCAGGTTCGAGTCGGTGAGCACGACAAGGTCAGCGGTCATCGGATCGGTCCCTGGCACCCGCCGGCCGGTCGCGTGGGAGCCGGAAGGCCCATCCGGTTGGAGCGGGACTGCCGAGCGGACGCCATGAGATGCACGCTATAGTATCTAGCGACTTGACGCCACTGGCTCGTCGTCCTCAGGCTCTTCGAGCTGCTCGAGCGACCGGCAACCCGGAGGCCGGGCTCCGGGCCCTCGAGCCGACCCTCGACGCGGCGACGGTCGGCGTGACGAACCCGCCCGGCCCGCCTAAGGTGCGGCGTGAGCCGCCGGTCCGCGTCCGGGCCAAGCGGAGGATCATGACCCCGATCGACTTGACCGCCTCTCGGAGGATCCCCATGCGCATCGCCCTCCTCGCCCTCGCCACGGCCGCCGTGGGAGCCATGGCCCCCGGAGCTCAGGCGGCGACGACCGAGCGCACTCGCGACGTGCTCGTGGTCAGCAACAACTGGGCCGGCACGGCGGACCTGATCGACCCGCGGACGTTCAAGCGCCTCAAGCGCATCAACGTGATCCCCGACCGCGCGGCGCGCGTGGCGGAGATCCGCGCCGACCCGACCGCCAAGGGCTTCTACGACAGCATCCGCACGCTGGTCGGCGAGGGTCATAACCAGTACGTCGACGACGGGTTCACCTCGCCCGACGGCAAGGTCGTGTACTTCTCGCGGCCGTCGTTCGCCGACGTCGTGGCGATCGACCTGCGCACGGGCCGGATCCGGTGGCGCGCGAAGGTCGACGGCTACCGCGCCGACCACATGGCGCTGTCAGTGAGCGGCCGGCGGCTGCTGGTGTCCGCCTCCACCGCGAACGTCATCGACGTGATCGACACCCGCGCCGGGAAGGTCGTCGCGAAGATCCCCTCGGGCGACGCGCCGCACGAGAACACCTTCTCCAGCGACGGCCGGCGCATCTTCCACGCCAGCATCGGCCCCGTCTACACCGACACCGACGCTCCCGCCCAGGACGCGACGAAGGGCAGGCGGTACTTCCAGGTCATCGACGCCCGGACGAACCAGGTGCTCAAGCGGATCGACATGGGCCAGAAGCTCGCCGAGGCGGGCTACCCGAACCTGAGCGCCTCCGTGCGGCCGATGGCGATCACCCCCGACGAGCGCTCCGTGTACTTCCAGGTCTCCTTCCTCTTCGGGATCGTCCAGTACGACTTGAGGACGGACAAGGTGGTGACGGTCCTCGACCTGCCGCTCGGCGCCGCGGAGGGTCTGGACCGGACGAAGTTCCTGCTCGACTCCGCCCACCACGGGCTCGCGATGAACCCGCAGGGCACGAAGCTGTGCGTCGCCGGGACGATGTCGAACTACGCGGCGATCGTGACCCGCAGGCCGTTCAGGCTGCAGCGGACGATCCCCGTCGGCCGCGTCCCGTACTGGTCGCAGTCCAGCGCCGACGGCCGGCACTGCTTCGTCTCGGTCGCCGGCGAGGACCGCGTCTCGGTCATCTCGTTCAGGACGGCCCGGGAGGTGAAGCGGATCAAGGTCGGCGACCATCCGCAGCGCATGCGCAACGGCGTGATCCGCCGCAGCTACGTGCGCTGAGCTGCGCCGGAGCCGACCGGTCGGCGCTCCGGGACCTGGACGTGGCTCACGAGGGCGTTCGTCGCCCGGGCGACGCGAGCCGGGAGATCGATCCCCAGCCAGTGGGAGACCGACGGCGGCAGCGTGCTGACGATGATCTCGTCGTGGCGCGTCGGGTCGTAGGCCTCGACGACCGCCGTGAGCGCGTCGCAGTTGCCGAGCTGGCCGGTCGCCTCCCATCCGGCGTCGTGGGCGCGGCTCAGCGCCTCGTCGAGGCGTCGCTGGGCGTCCTCGCGGGCCGTGGGTCCCGGCCCGTCGGGCGGCGAGACGAAGTCGAGCCGGATCGCACCCGTGGCGGCTCGCGCCTCCAGCGCCTTGAACAGCTCGTCCGACCGGGCCGTCTTGTTCGCCAGTACCAGGATCGTCGTCCGCATCGGGCCTCCCGCGCCAGGGCGAAGCCTAGGTCACGGAGCGGCGCTTGGCAAAGCGCCCGAGCTTCAAGGGGCCGCGCGCTGGAGCCGCGGGGCGTCGCCGTGGTGGGCGGCGGCGGACGGACGCTCGTCCGGGCCGGTGCGGGGCGGCACGGGCTCGGGCGGGAGGGAGGCCAGGCGGCTCACGATGCCGCGACGCGGCCGGTGACCACCTCCATCGACAGTCCGGTCGTCGTCGCGATGTCGCGCGCGGCGGTGCCCGCGAGCCGCATGGACGAGCACCGCCGGGGTCGGGACCGTCGCCTTGAGCGCGAGGCGGAGCAGCAGGCCGTGGCGTCCGCGACGGTGGAGGTCGAGCACGACGAGCGACGGGTGGGTGCGGCGCACGAGCGTCCACAGCTCCGCCTCGTCGGCGGCGGCGCCGACGGAGACCACGTCGGGCTGGTGAGGTGATGCAGGGGCAGGGAGGGGGCGGGGGACACGGCCGTGGTCACGGCGTGGCCGGTCGCGACGTGAGCGCCGGGGTGGAGCGGGGTCGGCCGGCGGACGGCTTGGAGTCGGCCCCGCGAGCCGGCGGGCGTCGTGCGCGCTTCGCACGCAGCGCCCAGACGACGAGGCCGACGGCGACCACCGCCCCGATCGTGATCTTGGTGAGGAGGCTGCCGACGGTGTCGATCGAGCCCGAGAAGACGGAGCCCAGGACGCCGAAGGCCGTCGCCCACGCCAGCGCGCCACCGATGCTGTAGGGGACGAACCGCCGCAGCGCCAGGCCCGAGGTCCCGGCGACGAACGGGGTGAAGGCCCGCAGGACGCCGACGAAGCGGCCGACGACGATCGTCTTGCCGCCGTGCTGCGCGAAGAGCCGCTCGACGCGCTCGATCTGCTCGACCTTCACGTGCAGCCGACCGGCGTGTCGGCGCAGGAACCCTCCGCCGAGCCGGCGGCCGAGCAGGAACGCGATGAGGTCGCCGGCGACCGCCGCCGCCCAGATCAGGGCGATGAGGAGCACCAGGGAGACCTCGCCGCGTTCGGCGACCACCCCGCCGACGAGCACCGCGGTCTCGCCCGGGACGACCAGTCCGAGGAACGCGGCCGTCTCGAAGAACGCGAGGGCGGGGACCAGGAGGTAGGTCCACGCGCCCAGGGTGTCCGACAGATCGGTGAGCAGGCCGCTCAGGCTCGGGAACGGGATGACCCCGGTGAGGATGAGCCCGGCGAGCACGACACCGGTCGCGAGGCCGAGGCGCAGCCAGCCGGGCTGGTCACGCAGCCGACCGGGGCGGGGACTGCGCGGCGGAGCCGCGGTGGCAGCGGACACGGGTGAGCCTTTCGGAGCGGGGAGGACGAGGGAAGGTGAGAGGCGAGGTGGGGGCCGGCCGGGGCGGCCGGCCCCCCAGTGGTGGCTATGCGTCGCGGCGGCGGACGACCACGACGGCGGCGACGAGCGCTGCGGCGACCCAGAGGACGACGACTCCGAGGCCGGTCCACGGCGCCAGCGTGTCGGGCAGCTGGACGCTGGTCATGAGGGATCCGCCGGCGTTGCTGGGCAGGTACTTCGTGATCGTCGTCCCGAGGCTGCCGGGCAGGAGCCCGAGGATGACGGGGAGGATCAGCAGGAGCCCGACGAGCGCGGAGATCGCGCCGGCGGTGTTGCGGACGACCCATCCGAGCGCTCCGCCGAGGACGCCGACCAGCGTCAGGTAGATCCCGACGCCGGCGACCGAGCGCAACGCACCCGGATCGGAGAGCGACGAGCCGTGGCCGTCCGGGCCCAGGAAGAGCTGCGCACCGAAGAACGCCGCGAAGGAGGCGACGGTCATCGCCATCAGCGCGACCGCGCCGAACACCGCGGTCTTCGCGCCGAGGATCGGGAGCCGGCGGGGAACCGCGGCGAAGGTCGAGCGGATCATCCCGGTGCCGTACTCGCCGGTGACGAACAGCACGCCGAGCACGCCGACGAGCAGTTGGGTGAGGAAGTAGCCCTGCAGGGGAGCCGACGCCAGGGTGTCCTGGGCTTCGAGCGTGGCCCAGTTCCCCGTGCCGGTGAAGTAGCCGACGGCGGTCCCGATCGCGGTCATGGCGACGACCGCCGCGGCGAGGGTGATCCAGGTTGAGCGGAGCGTGCGGAACTTGATCCACTCGGAGTTGAGGACTCGCCCGGACGTCACCCGCTCGAGGGTCGGGCGGGCGGACCGCGGGCGGGTCCTCGAGTTGAGTGCGGTGACAGTGCTCATGCGGCGATCCCTTCGAGAACGGGGGTGGCCTCGCCGCGGGCGGCGGGGGAGGGGGTGGGGGCGCGGTACTCGACCGCGTCGTGGGTGAGGGCCATGAAGGCCTCCTCGAGGGAGGCCTGGACGGGGGAGAGCTCGAGCAGGGTGAGGCCGGCGGCGGCGGCGCGGTAGCCGATCTCGTCGCTGGTCATCCCGGTCACCTGCAGGTGACCGGGCTCGGAGCTCGACACCTCGATCCCGTCGGCGAGCAGCAGATCGCGCAGATGTCCTTCGTCGGGTGACCGGACGAGCACCGAGTCCGAGGAGGCGCTCGTGATGAAGTCGTCCACCGACACGTCGCGGATGAGCCGGCCGCGGCCGACGACGATGAGGTGCTCGGCGGTCAGCGCCATCTCGCTCATGAGGTGGGAGGAGAGGAAGACGGTGCGGCCTTCGTCGGCGAGCTGCTTGAGCAGGGTGCGGATCCAGAGCACGCCTTCGGGGTCGAGGCCGTTGACGGGCTCGTCGAGGATCAGGGTCTCGGGATCGCCGAGCAGCGCCGAGGCGATGCCGAGGCGCTGGCCCATGCCGAGCGAGAACCCGCCGGCGCGCTTGGCGGCGACCTCACGCAGGCCGACCAGGTCGATGACCTCCTCGACGCGGCGGCGGCCGATCCCGGTGGTGGCGGCCATGGCCAGCAGGTGGTTGGCGGCCGAGCGGCCGGTGTGGATCGCGCGGGCCTCGAGCAGCGCGCCCACCTCGTGCAGCGGCGCGGGATGCTCGGCGTACGCGCGCCCGTTGACCGTCACGCTCCCCGAGGTGGGGGCGTCGAGGCCGAGGATCATGCGCATGGTGGTGGACTTGCCGGCTCCGTTGGGGCCGAGGAAGCCGGTGACGATGCCGGGCTGGACGGTGAAGCTGAGGTCGTCGACGGCGATCTTCTCGCCGTACCGCTTGGTCAGATTGTGGGCTTCGATCATGGTCAGACGCTCCTAGTGGCGGGTGTCGAACCAACCTAAGAAGCGGGCCCGGAGACGTCATCGGCCAAGCGCGGTAACTTCGCCCTACCCCATCCGCGGTACCTCCTCAGCGCGCGCGCCGGCCATCCGCCGGAGTGACCAGGCCGCTCTCGTAGGCGGCGATCACCAGCTGCGCCCGCTCGTGCACGGCGAGCTTCATCATCACCCGGTTGACGTGGGTCTTGGCCGTCGACGGGCTCAGCACGAGCCGCTCGGCGATCTCCAGGTTGGTCAGCCCGGAACCGACGAGGGTGAGCACCTCGAGCTCGCGGGGCGTCAGCTCCTCGAGACCTTGCCGCACGGCGTGGCCCGGCTCACGGAGCGCCGCGAAGCGCTCGAGCAGCCGGCGCGTCACGCTCGGGGCCAGGAGCGCATCGCCGGCGGCGACGAGACGGATGGCGTCGAGCAGGTCCGCCGGCTTGACGCCCTTGAGCAGGAAGCCACTCGCTCCCGCCCGCAGCGCGCCCAGCACGTACTCGTCGAGCTCGAACGTGGTCAGCATGATCACCCGCACGTCGCCGGCGTGCTCCCGGGCGAGGATCCGGGTCGTGGCCTCCAGGCCGTCGGTGCCCGGCATCCGGATGTCCATCAGGACCACGTCGGGCCGGTGGCGCTCGGCGAGCGCCACCGCCTCCTCGCCGTCCCCGGCCTCCCCGACGACCTCCATGTCCGGTTCCCGGTCGATCACCAGCGCGAGCGTCGAGCGCAGCAGCGCCTGGTCGTCGGCCAGCAGCACCCGGATCGTCACGCCGGTGCACCGTCCAGGGGAAGCAGGGCGTGGACGTGGAAGCCGCCGTCGGCCGCCCGCCCGGCTTCGAGCTCGCCGCCCATCGCGCTCGCTCGCTCACGCATCCCCATCAGGCCTGACCCGGCGCCCGCGCCGCTCGACGGGGTCGCCGCTCCCCGCCCGTCGTCGTTGACGTCGACCTCGATCTCCTGGCCACGGACGGCGATGCGCACCGTCGCCCGAGCGCCGCCCGCATGGCGCATGACGTTGGTCAGCCCCTCCTGCACGATCCGGTACACCGCCACCTGGACCGGGGCGGGGACCGCGGCCGAGGAGCCCTCCATCCGCAGCTCGACGGCCAGCCCGGCGTCGCGTGCGTGCTGCACCAGCGTCGGGACGTCGTGCACCGAAGGGGTCGGGGCGGTCGGATCGGCGCCCGACGGGTCACGGAGGACGCCGAGGGCGAAGCGCAGGTCGTTGAGCGCCTGGGCGCTGACCTCCTCGATGCTCTCGAGCATCTCGATCGCCTGAGCCGGCTCCTGGCGGCCGATGTGGACGCCCGCCGAGGCCTGCGTGCTGATGGTCGCGATGCTGTGCGCGACGAGGTCGTGCACGTCCCGCGCGATCTGCACGCGCTCCTCGTCGAGCCGCTGACGCGTCTCGAGCTGGTGCTCGTGCGCGG
>CALMNS010000600.1 GCA_937871635.1 uncultured Solirubrobacter sp. | reverse complement strand
ACCCTCGCCCACCCGGGTGGCCTGGACGTCGCCCGGCTGCGCGCCCTGCGCGCGGTGCACGGCGACGACCTGGTCGAGCACCACGACGACCCTGGCGTGGTGCGCGACCCCGACCCCGCGGCGGTCCTGCGCACCCCCGCCGACGTGCTGGTCCCCGCCGCGCGCGAGGACGTCGTCGACGAGGAGGTCGCCGCGACCACCACGGCGCACCTGGTCGTCGAGGGCGCCAACATGCCCACGACGCCGCCCGCGCTGCGCGTGCTCCACGAGCGCGGCGTGACGGTGGTGCCCGACTTCATCGCCAACGCCGGCGGGATCGTCGCCGCCGCCTACGCGATGGACGCCCGCCACTCCCCCTTCCCCGTCGAGCCCGCCCGCGTCTTCGAGACGGTCTCGTCCACCGTGCGCTCCAACACCGCCGCCGTGCTCGAAGCGAGCCGGCGCCAGCACCTGCGCCCCCACGAGGCGGCCAGGGCGCTGGCCCAGGACAGGGTGCGCGAGGCCATGCGGGCCCGCGGCCAGCTCACCAGGAACCCGAGGAGAGGCGCCCCATGACACCGACCGCGGTCAGCCCCACGCAGCTGAGGGCCCGGTTCGCCGAGCACCTCTCGGCCCTGTACGGCAAGGAGGTGCCCGCCTACACCACGCTCGTCGAGGTCTCCCAGGAGGTCAACGCGGAGGTGCTCAACCGCGACGGCGCGCAGGCGGAGCGGCTCGGGACGATCGAGCGGGTCACCGCCGAGCGCCACGGCGCCATCCGCGTCGGCACACCGGCGGAGCTGGCGCAGGTGGCACGGGTCTTCGGCGCCTGCGGGATGCACCCCGTGGGCTTCTACGACCTGCGCCAGACCACCCCGGCGGTCCCGGTGGTCTCCACGGCGTTCAGGCCGATCGACCGCGGCGAGCTCGCCGCCAACCCGTTCCGCGTCTTCACCTCGCTGCTCGTCGTCGACGACCCGCGCTTCTTCGACCCCGCGACCCGGGCGCAGCTGGACGAGCGGCTCGAGGCCAGGACGCTCTTCCCCGGCGAGCTGCTGGCGCTCGCGGACCGCGCGGAGCGTGACGGGCAGCTGCCGGCTGAGGACGCCGACCGCTTCCTGGCCCTGGCGACCGCGTCCTTCGAGCTCTCGCCCGAACCGGTGGACCGGGCCTGGTACGAGCACCTCGAGGCCGTCTCCGGCGTCGCGGCCGACATCGGGGGCGTCCCGAGCACGCACATCAACCACCTCACCCCCCGCGTGCTCGACATCGACGCGCTCTACGCCCGCATGCAGGACCGGGGCATCGAGATGATCGACGAGATCCAGGGCCCGCCGCGCACCCGGGCGGGACAGCCGGACGTCCTGCTGCGCCAGACCTCCTTCCGGGCCCTGGCGGAGCCGCGGCGCTTCCGCGAGCCCGACGGCAGCACCAGCGCGGGGGTCCTGAAGGTCCGCTTCGGCGAGGTCGAGCAGCGCGGTGTCGCGCTGACCCCGGCAGGACGCGAGGTCTACGACGCCGCCGGCACCACCGGGCTGCCCGACACCGACGAGGCCCTCCACGCCGCGGACCTGGCCTACTACGTGCGGGACGACGCGGGCACCCTCACGCCGATCGTCTACGAGGACTTCCTGCCGAAGTCCGCTGCCGGGATCTTCGCCTCGAACCTGAGCGGCGAGGGCCGCGAGAACACCGCCGAGCGGTCGGTGGTGAAGGACGCCGGGTGGATGCAGGAGGTCCTGGGGAGGGAGCTCTTCGACCCGTACTCCCTGTACCAGGTGGAGCGCTCCGCGGCGTCGTGAGGCGAACGGGCCCCGACCTCCCGAGCGGTGCCGCGGTGCTCGCGGCGGTTCACGCCAGCGACCCGCCGCCGCGCTCGCCCGGGGGCTCGCCGCGCTCGAGGGCGAGCTCCTCGCGCTGCTCCTTGATCTCCCTGCCGAGGA
>CALMNS010000599.1 GCA_937871635.1 uncultured Solirubrobacter sp. | reverse complement strand
CCCCCGCAGCCCGCCGTCTACGCACCCACCACCGCCCACAGGCGCCACTCGTCCGGGACGCCTCGCAGCGCGTGCGTCCCGCGGTCGGCGAAGGCCAGGCAGGAGCCGGCCACCAGGTCCTTGACCGTCTGGGAGACGAGCACCTCGCCGGGCCCGGCGAGGCCCACGACGCGGGCGGCGATGTGGACCGCGAGCCCGCCGACGTCGTCGCCGATCACCTCGCACTCGCCCGTGTGCAGTCCCACGCGCGCGTCGAGGCCCAGCGCGACGACCCCCTCCACGATCGCCCGGCCGGCGCGGATGGCCCGCGCGGGCCCGTCGAAGGTGGCCAGCGTCCCGTCCCCGAGCGACTTGATCGCCCGTCCCGCGTGGCGGGCGAGCGCGACCCGCACCGCGTCGTCGTGGCGGTCGAGCAGGCGCGCCAGCGCCGGTCGCCGAGCCGGGCGGCCTGCTCCGTCGAGCCGCAGACGTCGGAGAAGAGCACGGTGGCCAGCACCCGGTCGCCGGCGTCGCTGCCGCGGGCGCCGGTCAGGAACTCCTCGACCTCGCCCAGGGCGGCCTCGGCGTCGCCGAGGAAGATGAGGCTCTCCGAGCCGGGCAGCTCGACCAGGCGGGCGCCCGGGATGTGCCCGGCGACGTAGCGGACGTGGCGGGCGTCGATGCCCTCGTGCTCCATGCGCCGCAGCACGAGCGTGGGGACCCGGATGGACGGCAGGATCCCGCGGACGTCGAGGTCCTGGTTGGCGTCGCTGATCATGCGCGCGGTGCCCGGGCTGTGCGAGACGCGCTGGAGCTTGCCGAGCCACCCCTGCAGGAGGGGGTCCCCGCGGTGCTCGGGGGCGAGGAACTCAAGCAGGGTCTCGCCCTCGCCCCAGTCGTCGGTGATCCGGGCGAAGCGCGCCGCGCGCTCCTCGGCCGTCGGGGCCCAGTCGTAGCCGGGCGCGCGCGTCGTCCGCGCGAAGGGGGCGTAGAGGATCAGCGCGCGGGTGCGCTCGGGATGCGCGGCGGCGAACATCATCGCCATCGGCGTGCCCTCCATCAGGGCGAGGACGGCCGGCCGCTCGGCGCCCACGGCGTCGAGGACCGCGATGAGGTCGTCGGTGTGCTCCTCGAGCGTCGAGGGGCGGCCGACGTGGTCCGACATCCCCGACTCGCGCCGGTCGAAGAGGATCACGCGGGAGAAGGTGGCCAGGCGCTCGAAGTACCGGGCCACCGTCGGGTGCTCCCACAGGTGCTCGTTCTGCGCGAACGACTGCGGCACGTAGACGAGGTCGAGCGGCCCGGTGCCGAGGGTCTGGTAGGCGATGTGCAGGCCGTCGCGCGTGCGGGCGTAGCGCGTGACCGGGGGCATGGGCCACTGAGCGTACGCCCGGCGACCCCGATCTACCGGTTCGCGGGTGCCCGCTTGGCCTGGTACTCGGCCAGGGTCGCGAGCCGGGCGAGGCGCCGGCGCTGGCCGAGCGCGGAGAGGGGAGCGGCGGCGCGGGTGAGCGGCTCGCCGAGCCGCCCGACCACCTCGGCCGAGAACGTCACCCGGCAGCCGCCGCTGACCGGCTCGATCCGCTGCTCGTAGCGCAGGGTGTGGCCCAGGCCCGGGCTCTCCCAGCCCATCCCGCGCCCCGGCTCGGACCAGGTCACGGTCATCCGGGTCGGGACGGGCGAGAACCACGCCTTGACCTGCCCGCTCCAGCCCGCGGCCACCGAGCCCGTCGCCGGCTCGACCCGGGCGATGTGCGGCGACCACAGGGACCAGGCCTCGACGTCGGTGAGCAGCGCGTGGACGAGGTGGGAGGGGGCGGAGACGGTCCGCTCGGAGACGATCATGTCGGAGCCTTCGTTCCCGACCGGGTAGGAGTTCAGCATGCGCGTCGCCACGCAGGTCCACGTCCGCGGCGCCCACGCCTCCGTCGTCGCCCCCGGCCTCAGCGACGAGGTGGCCGTCGAGGAGCCGCTCGAGATCCGGGTCGACGGGGAACCGCTCGCGGTCACCATGCGGACCCCGGGCCACGACGACGAGCTCGCCCTCGGCTTCCTGCACGGCGAGGGGCTGATCGACCGCGCCCATCGCGCCGAGCCCCCGGCCGACTTCGCGGTCAACACGATCGACGTCGAGGGACCCCTGCGCAAGGCGCCCGGCATGCGCTCCTTCTTCACGAGCTCGAGCTGCGGCGTGTGCGGTAAGGGCGCGCTCGAGCAGGTCGCCGTCGACGCCCCCCGCCTCGCTGACGACGGCCCGACGATCCCCCGCGCCCTCCTCGCCGACCTCCCCGAGCGCCTGCGCCAGCCGACCTTCGCCCGGACGGGCGGCCTCCACGCCACCGGGCTGTTCACCTACGCGGGGGAGCTCGTCACCGTCCGCGAGGACGTCGGGCGCCACAACGCGATGGACAAGGCGGTCGGGCGCCAACTCCTCGACGGCCGCCCGCTGAGCGATTACGTTGCCTGCGTGAGCGGCAGGCTCTCCTTCGAGCTGGTCCAGAAGGTCGTCGTGGCGCGGATCGGAGTGCTGGTCGGGGTGGGCGCGCCCACGTCGCTCGCCGTCTCGCTGGCCGAGGACCGCAACCTGACCCTGGCCGGCTTCGCACGCGGCGGCCGCGTGAACGTGTACACGGGCGGGCACCGGGTCATCTAGTGAGCCGCCCCAAGTCGTTCAGCCGCTTCCGCGACCTGCCCGTGATCGGGCGCGCGGCGGACTGGGGGATGGGACCCCACGCCGCCTCGAAGCAGACCAAGCGAGCGGGCACCCGGATCGCCGGCCTCAAGGCGACGGAGTCCGTCTGCCCCTATTGCGCGGTGGGCTGCGGCCAGATCGTCTACACGCGCGGCGGCGAGCTCGTCGGCATCGAGGGCAACCCCAACTCCCCGGTCAACCAGGGCACCCTCTGCCCCAAGGGCTCGGCCTCCCGCCAGCTCGTCCAGCAGCCCGGGCGCCTCACCAAGGTCAAGTACCGTCGCCCGGGCGGCACGGAATGGGAGGAGCTCGACCTCGAGACGGCGATGGACATGATCGCCGACCGGCTCGTCGACGCGCGCGAGGCGGGCTGGCAGGACGTCAACGAGCGCGGCTGGAAGGTGAACCGCACCCTCGGCTTCGCCCACCTCGGCGGCGCGACGCTCGACAACGAGGAGAACTACCTGATCAAGAAGGCCTTCACCGCGATGGGCGCGGTGCAGATCGAGAACCAGGCCCGCATATGACACTCCTCCACGGTCCCCGGTCTGGGGACCACCTTCGGGCGCGGCGGCGCCACCGACAGTCCCCGCTCGCTCCAGAACTCGGACCTCATCCTGATCCAGGGCTCCTCGATGGCCGAGGCGCACCCGGTCGCCTTCCGCTGGGTGATGAAGGCGCGTGAGCGCGGCGCGACGGTCATTCACGTGGACCCCCGGTACTCGCGGACGAGCGCGATGGCCGACCTCCACGTCCCAATCCGCGCGGGCTCGGACATCGCCTTCCTCGGCGGCCTCATCCGCCACGTGCTCGAGACGGAGAGCTACTTCCGCCCGTACGTCGAGAAGTACACGAACGCCGCGACGCTGATCAACGAGGACTTCCAGGACACCGAGGACCTCGGCGGGCTGTTCTCGGGCTACGACCCGGAGACGGGCATGTACGAGCCGCGGTCCTGGATGTACGAGGGCGGGGAGATCGCCGCCTCGGCCGGCCAGCGCGAGCACTCCGCCCAGTCCTTCGAGGAGCGCACGGGCGCGGGGATGATGGTCGGCAACGTCCGCTCCGACCCCACCCTGCAGGACCCGCGCTGCGTCATCAACGTCCTGCGCCGCCACTACGCGCGCTACACGCCCGAGATGGTCGAGCGGGTCTGCGGCATCCCGCCCGCGCTCTTCGGTCAGGTCGCGGACGCGCTCGTGAAGAACTCGGGCCGGGAGCGCACCGCCGCGCTCTGCTACGCGGTGGGCTGGACGCACCACACCTCGGGCGTGCAGATGATCCGCGCCGGCGCGGTGCTCCAGCTCCTGCTCGGCAACGTCGGGCGCCCGGGCGGCGGGGTGATCGCCCTGCGCGGCCACGCCTCCATCCAGGGCTCGACGGACATCCCGACGCTGTTCGACCTCCTGCCGGGCTACCTCGCGATGCCCAAGGCGCGCGAGGGGGAGAACACGCTCAAGGACTACCTGGACACGGGCGGCTCGGACCGCGGCTGGTGGTCGCACATGCCGAAGTACATGATCTCCTTCCTCAAGGCCTGGTTCGGGGAAGCGGCCACGGAGGCCAACGACTACGGCTACGGCAGCCTGCCGAAGATCTCGGGCAACCACTCGCACTTCCCGACCACCCTGCGGGCGCTCGACGGCGGCCTGGACGGCTTCTTCGTCATGGGCCAGAACCCGGCGGTCGGCTCCCAGCACGCCGGCCTGCAGCGCCGCGCGCTGGCGTCGCTGAAGTGGCTCGTGGTCCGCGACCTCGCGGAGATCGAGACGGCCTCCTTCTGGTACGACTCGCCCGAGGTCCTGTCGGGCGAGCTCAAGACGGAGGAGATCGGCACGGAGGTCTTCCTGATGCCCGCCGCGTCCCACGTCGAGAAGGCCGGCACGTTCACGAACACCGAGCGCCTCGTGCAGTGGCGCGACCAGGCGCTCGAGCCGCCCGGGGAAGCCCGCTCGGAGCTGTGGTTCATGCACCACCTGTTCAAGCGCGTCCAGGCCCGCTACGCGGACTCAGAGCGCCCGCAGGACTGGCCGATCCGCAACCTCAAGTGGGACTACGCCGAGCACGGCCCGCACCGCGAGCCGAGCGGCGAGGACATCCTCAAGGAGATCAACGGCTACGACGTGGCCACCGGCGCGCCCGTCCCCGGCTTCGCCGAGCTCAAGGACGACGGCTCGACCGCCTGCGGCTGCTGGATCTACTCCGGCATCTACGCCGACGGGGTCAACCAGGCCCGGCGGCGCACGCCCGGGGACTTCTCCAAGCCCGGCGGCTGGGTCTCCCCCGAGTGGGCGTGGGCCTGGCCGGCGAACCGCCGGATGCTCTACTCGCGGGCGAGCGCCGACCCCGAGGGGAAGCCGTGGTCGGAGCGCAAGCGCTACGTCTGGTGGGACGAGGCCGAGGAGAAGTGGACGGGCTACGACGTCCCGGACTTCCCGGTCGACAAGCGCCCGGACTACGTCGCCCCGGACGACGGCACGGGCATGGACGCGATCTCGGGGACGGACCCGTTCATCATGCTCGCCGACGGCAAGGGCTGGCTCTTCTCGCCGAGCGGCCTCGTCGACGGGCCGATGCCCACGCACTACGAGCCGCTCGAGTCGCCCGTCGACAACGCGCTGTACCCGAACATCGAGGCCAACCCGGCCGCGCTGCGCTGGCGCCGGCCGGAGAACCCCTACGCGCTGCCGGGCGACACGTCCTTCCCGCACGTGGCCACCACCTTCCGGCTCACCGAGCAGCACACCGCGGGCGGCATGTCGCGCTGGCTGCCGTGGCTCGACGAGCTGCAGCCGTCGATGTTCGCCGAGATCGACCCGCTGCTCGCGCGCGAGCACGGAATCGAGGACGGCGACTGGATGACCATCGTCTCGCCGCGGGCGGAGATCGAGGCGCTCGCGCGGGTCACGGAGCGGATCAAGCCGCTCAAGGTCGACGGCCGGGTCATCCACCAGGTCGGCCTCCCCTGGCACTGGGGCCACGGCGGGCCGGCGAAGGGCGACGCGGCCAACGACCTGATCACGCTGAGCGGCGATCCCAACACGTCCATCCAGGAGTCCAAGGCGTTCGTCTGCAACGTGCGCGCCGGGCGCAAGACGGTCGGGACCGGGATGCTCGCCGGCGTCCACGACCCGCCCGAGGGCGTCGCGGTCAACCGCGAGCACCCGGCCGAGCTCCACCCGGAGCGATCGGGGAACTAGTGGGGTCCACCCGATGACCGAGCTCGCGATCGAGCGCCCGGGGGCCCGGCGGATGGGCTTCTTCACCGACACGACCGTCTGCATCGGCTGTAAGGCGTGCGAGGTCGCCTGCAAGCAGTGGAACGACCTCCCCGCCGACGGCGGGATTGTCTCCGCCGGCCGCTCCTACGACTCGACCGCCGAGCTCGGCGCGAAGACCTGGCGCCACGTCCGCTTCGTGGAGCTCGCCGAGCCGACCGAGGCGCTCAAGGCCGAGGCGCGCGAGGCGCTCGCCCGGGGCGCCGGGGGCGGCCTGCCC
>CALMNS010000598.1:15086-15588 GCA_937871635.1 uncultured Solirubrobacter sp. | reverse complement strand
GGCCTGAGCCGCGCCGTCGAAGGCGCGTCCCGGGCGGGTCTGCGCGGGGCGGTCGCCCTCCGCGATGGAGCGCTCGATCTCCCCGAGGCGCTCGTCGCCGGGCGCGCGCCTCGTCGAGGCCTAGCCGAGGAGGTCGTCGAGCGGTCTGATCACCCGGCCGCGTCGCAGCAGGACGCAGCGGTCCGGGAACTCCTGCCGGAAGGTCAGCCCCGCTGCCGCGGCCCCGTCGAAGAAGGCCTCGAGGTGGTCCATCGCCCCGGTGGGGAGGTCGTGCAGCACGAGGAGGGCCTCCGCCTGCTCGGCGCACTGCGCGAGCGCCCGGTCGACCCAGCCGTCAGGGTCCTCCCAGTCGCGCGGTACCGCGTTCCACGTGACGCAGGTGTAGCCGCCCGCCTCGAGCGTCTCCAGCGTGTCGGGCGTCAGGAGCCGCTTGTCGAGCTGGCCGCCGTCGCCGACCGGCCGGAACAGCCGGTCGGGGTGGCTGAGGTCGCCGAGGAGCGCC
>CALMNS010000598.1:0-15076 GCA_937871635.1 uncultured Solirubrobacter sp. | reverse complement strand
GGAGCGCCTGGGTCTCCTCGATCTCGCGCCGGCGCTCCGACGCGTCGGCCATGGCCCCGAAGGCTTCGCGGTGGGTGAGGGTGTGGTTGCCGATCCAATGGCCCTCTCCGCGCGCCCGCTCGGCGAGCGCGCGCCCGCCGTCGGCGGCGAGCCGGCGGCCCACGACGAAGAACGTCGCGGGCACGCCGCGCTCGGCGAGCACGTCGAGCACCCTCGATGTGACGCCGGGATGCGGGCCATTGTCGAAGGTCAGGGTGACCTCAGGCACGGCGGACCGCGGTGCGCAGGCGCACGAGCACGACGAGCCGCCCGGCGTCGGCGTCCGCCAGGACGCCGAGGACGACGTCCACGTCAGGCCACTTCGGTGGGCTCGGTCGCCGGCTCGCCGACGACGGTCTTGTCGGCCGTGCCGCCCCGCCGGCGACCCCGGCTGCGGGGGCGGGGGTTGACGATCGGCGTCAGCTCGCGCTCCAGCTTCGCCCGCAGCGGCTCGACCCGCGGGGACAGGCAGAGCCGGTCACCGAGCTCGTCGAGCGGCTCGTCGAGCTGGAACCCCGGCCCGCTCGTGCAGATCTCCAGGCGGCCGCCGGGCGACATCGAGTAGCAGGACTCGAAGAAGTAGTGGTCGAACACGCGCGTCCACGGGCGGACGCCCGCGTTGGCCTCGTCGCGCGCTCGCTGGAGCTCCGCCTGGTCACCGGCGTCGTAGGCGATGTGGTGCCACACCCCGACGTGGCCGTCGCCGCTGGGCCGGCCCGGCGGGGGGCTGAAGTACCAGCGCCCGCTGCGCTCCCCGTCGAGGACCAGGCGGTCGCCGTCGCGACGGAAGCCGAGGTGCTCGGCGAACGGCAGCTGCTCCTCCAGCGTGGTGTACGAGCGTGCGCCCTCGAGACCGAGGATGCGGTGCTCGGCCGGGATGTCGTCGGCCTCGGCGACGAGCGGCGGATCCCCGGCGTCGCTGACCATCAGCTCGACCTCGTGCCCCTCCGGATCGACGAACACGAGGCTGTCGGGCTGGGTCGGGTCCAGGCGCAGCATCTCGCTGTGGACCTGGTTGGCGATCAGGCGGTCCATCCAGAACTCGAGCGAGTCGTACGACGCGACGCGGAGCACGAGCCGGTGGATGTCGCCGTCCCCGGGCACGCTCGGCGTCGCCTCGGTGAACTCCAGGAAGGTGACGACGCTGCCGGGATTGCCCTCCTCGTCGCCGAAGTAGGTGTGGTAGCGGAAGGTCGTCTCGAAGTTCAGCGTGTTCTTGACGAAGCGCAGGCCGAGGACGCGGCTCCAGAAGTCGACGTTGACGGTGACGTCGCGCGTCACGCCCGTGAAGTGATGCGGACCCTTCAGCAGCTGGTTCATGGTCTCCTCCCACGGCGGACAGCCGAGGCTTTGCGGGTTCGCTCTCGCAAGTCAAGCAGGCGTCCTGCGCCCGTGTCCTACGGGCGAGGTCCGCGCCCCGCGCCGTCGCCGGCTCAGCCCTCGTGAGGACAGGGGGGGCACCTCCTCGGCCTGCTGGCGGTCCAAAGCTCGGTGGGGAGTGATGTCAACAGTTAGGCGCTCAAGGTGGTGAGCGACCAGCGGCTACGCCCGTCCCGCACCGTCAGCGCCGATACACTGTCGACAGAATGACCTCCCGCCACCACGAGATCAGGAGATACCGTTGAAGCTCTGCACCTACACAGACGATTCGGCGCAGTCCAAGACGGCCGGCATCCTCGTCGGCGATCGGGTGGTCCCGCTCGCCGACGCCGTCAAGGACGCCGGGTTGGAGCTGCAGGCGGTTGACGTGGTGTCAGTGCTGGCCGCCTCGGCCACGACGCGCGAGGCGCTCAGGGAGGCGGCAGATCGGCTCGTGGACGCGCACGGGCGCCCGGTCGGCGAGTTGACCCTGCTCCCGCCGGTGCCCAACCCCGACAAGATCATCTGCCTCGGGCTCAACTACCGCGACCACGCCGAGGAGGCGGGCCTTCCACTGCCGCAGGCGCCCGTCCTGTTCTTCAAGCACACCGGCTCGCTGCTCGGCCACGGCGGGACGATCGTCCCGCCGGCCGGGGAGTCGACCGTGGACTACGAGGGAGAGCTGGCGGTCGTGATCGGGCGGCAGGGGAAGGACATCAGCGCGGCTGACGCGCTCGAGCATGTCGGGGGCTACATGCCCTTCAACGACGTGAGCGCGCGCGACCTGCAGCTGGGCGGCCCCCAGTGGACGGCGGGCAAGGCGGTCGACACCTTCGGGCCTTGCGGCCCGTGGGTCACCTCTGCCGAGGAGGTGCCCGACCCGCAGGCGATGCGGATCCTGACGCGCGTCAACGGACAGACCCTTCAGGACGGCGACACGGCGGACATGGTGTTCAGCGTCGCCGAGCAGATCGCGTTCATCAGCTCCGTCATGACGCTGCTGCCAGGCGATCTGATCGTGACCGGGACTCCCGCCGGGGTCGGATTCACCCGTGACCCGCAGGTCCTCCTCACGGACGGCGACGAGGTGGAAGTCGAGATCCCGGGGCTGGGGACCCTCGGGAACGTGGTGGCTCCCGCGCGCGTACCGGTCACCCCCGTGCGCGCCTGACGGGCTCGCTGGGGCCCCGCCGCGGGGACAGCCGGGCGGCGACCCGGCCCGAGACCTCGAGGCCGGGGACGACGGGCGGGCACGAGCGCGGGACGTCCCCTCGCCGAGCCATGACCTCCGCGAAGTTCAGGCCGGCGTAGGCCACCTCGATAGAGACCTGGCCAGGTCCGGGGACAGGCGCCTGGCGCTCGGTGGTGCGGAGGACCTCGGGACCTTCGAACCTCGTGACCTCCACCGCACGCATGCCAAGAGTGTCGACATACTGCGCCGCATGGCGCGGTTGAGATGCGACGCTCACCGGTCGCTGGCCAATTTGTGCTAACACTTTGCCGATGAGGGGATGCGGAGAGCCAAGCCGATGAACATCGCGGGGTGGCTTCAGCAGGCGGGCCGGGACTCGCGCGACGCGCCGGCGCTGCGCCTGGGCGACCAGGTGGTGGCCAGCTACGAGCAGTTCGCCGGTCAGGCCGCCGGAATGGCCAGCGCGCTCCAAGACGATCTCGGGGCTCGCCCGGGCGATCGCGTCGCCATCGTGGCCGGCAACCGCCCCGAGTACCTCGTGACGATGTTCGCAGCCTGGTGGGCCGGGCTCGTGGTCGTCCCCGTCAACGCCAAGCTCCATCCTGCCGAGGCGGAGTGGGTGATCGACCACTCGGGCGCTCGGGTGGTGTTCACCGACGAGAAGACGGACACGGGACTGGCGGGGCGGTCCCTGCCCGGGGTGGACGCCCTCGTCCAGCTCGGCGACGACCGGTACTCCTCCATGGTCCGGGCGTCCCCGGCCGCGCTCACCGGTCGCAAGGCCGACGATCTGGCCTGGCTCTTCTACACCTCCGGGACGACCGGGCGGCCGAAGGGCGCGGCCCTGAGCCACGCGAACCTTGTCGCGATGAGCTTCAGCTACCTCACCGACGTCGATCCCACCCAGCGCGGCGACTCCATCGTCCATGCCGCTCCCATGAGCCACGGGTCGGGCCTGTACTCGATGGCGCACGTCTGTCGGCGGGCGACCAACGTGTATCCGGAGTCGGGTGGGTTCGACGAGTCGGAGCTGCTGGGGCTGGCCAGCTCACTCGGCCGGGTCTCCATGTTCGCCGCCCCGACCATGGTCCAGCGGCTGTCGTCGGCCGCCTCCGAGGACCAGGGAGGCTTCCGAACCATCGTCTGGGGAGGTGCGCCGATGCACCCGTCCGAGACGGTGCGGGCGCTCGACCGCTTCGGCCCCTGCCTTGCCCAGATCTACGGCCAGGGGGAAACGCCGATGACGATCAGCTACCTGCCCAAGCACGTGGTGGCCGACCGCGACGATCCGGACTGGTCGCGCCGCCTGGCCTCCGCCGGCGTGCCGCACTCGGCGGTCGAGGTTCGCGTCGCCGGCGCGCACGGCGGGGCGGCGGCCGTAGACGAGGCCGGGGAGGTCCAGGTGCGCGGCGCGACCGTCATGGTGGCTACTGGGCAGATCCCGAAGCCACCCAGGCCGCCTTCGACGACGGCTGGCTCCGCACCGGAGACATCGGCACCTTCGACCCCGACGGCTTCCTGTTCCTCAGCGACCGCATTCGCGACGTCATCATCTCCGGAGGCACCAACGTCTACCCGCGCGAGGTCGAGGACGTCCTGCTCTCGCATCCCCGCGTGCGCGAGGCGGCGGTCATCGGCCGCGCCGACGACGATTGGGGGGAGATCGTGGTGGCGTTCGTCGCCGGAGACGTGGCGCCCGAGGACCTCGACGCGATCTGCCTGAACCAGATCGCGCGCTTCAAGCGCCCGAAGGACTACGTCTTCCTCGAGGAGCTGCCGAAGAACTCGAGCGGCAAGACGCTCCGGCGCGAGCTGCGCGAGCTCGACTCGGCGCATGGCGCCCCCGACCGGTAATGGGCTCCTCACGCAGCGGGCTCGATGACCTGCCGCGCCAGCGCGGTGAGGGCATCGCGGTCGATCAGGGAACCGTCCCACACCGTGGTCATCCGACTGATCTGGTCCGCCTCGAGGTCCAGCGCCGTGATGCCCCTGAGCAGCCGGCGAGCCGCTCCCCCACTTGACCACTCGAAGCCGCCACCGATGTCAGCGCCGAGGACGTGGCGAACCTGCACGTCACGGCCGTAGGGCAGCGAATCGATCGACCGCTCGAGGTACCGGCCGATGGCGCGTTGTCCGCGGACCTGCGAGCGCAGCACCATGTCCTCCAGCAGGGCGTCCGCCGAGAACAGGGCCGTGGCCGCTGCGGCGTCGCCCTGGGCGAGCGCGGCGGTCAGCTCGGAGGTGATGCGACGGATGGCCTCAGAGGCGACGCTCTCGAGGCCTTCCTCGCCGAACTCGGCCGGAAACTGCTCGTCGGGGGTGCGGAGCTGGTCAGCGCCCGCGACGCCGGAGTGAACGCTGTCCCAGTAGTCGATCCAGCGGACGATCTTCCCGTCGCGCACGTCCACGGCGGCCACGGCGAGCAGCTCCTGGCCGAAGAGCTCGGGGGTGTCGGTCATGAACACGACGGCGCTGCCCTCGTCACCGACGATGCGCGTGGGATAGGAGAGGCCCTCTCCCCAGTTGGGCATGTACTCCTCGAAGACGCCCTGGAGGGCGTCGAAGCCGGGCAGCGGCCAGCCGAGGGTGGCGTCGGCGTACAAGCGGAGGTCCGGCGAGAAGTGGTCCATCGTGGCGCCGACGTCCTTGGCCGACTTGGCCGTGAAGTACGAGCGCATGAGGGCTTCCATGCCGGGGGTTGCGTGTGAGACGTCGGCGACTTCGGGATAGGACATGAGGCGCTCCGGAGGGTGGTTGGACCGGCCGTCAGACGGTCGGGAGGACGTGATCGAAGAAGTCCGGGGGTGGCGCAGGACCCCACTCGTTGAGCGACAGGGGCACCATGGGCCACGACCTGGGCTCATAGCCCTCGTCGTCGTCGATGCGCTGGAGGTCGGTGAAGACCTCCACCACGCCTCCGATCGGGTCGAGGTGGTAGGTGAAGATGTTGCGGCCGGGGCCATGGCGGCCCGGACCCCAGATCAGCGAGGTCCCGTTGATCGCCAGGTGGTCGGCGAAGGCCTCCACGTCGGACCAGCCCTCGAGCTCGAAGGCGTAGTGGTGCATGCCGCTGCCGCTGCCGGCGTCGGCCGGCATGATCGCGACGCTGTGGTGATCTGCGCTGCATCGGAACCAGGAGAGGACGCCCGGCACCTGATCCGAGAGGCGAAAGCCCAAGGGCCCGCACAGCAGCTGCTCGAGCTCCTCAGCCGCGTCGCTGACCAGCGTGGCGTGGCCGAACTTGCGCGGGCTTCGGCCGACGCTGTTGAAGCGCCGGGGCTGATCGGTCGCCATGCCGCTGATCAGGTCGAACGTCATGCCGCCCGGCGCGCTGACGCGGACGGCCCGCTCGACTCCGGGCACCTCGGCATCGCTGCAGCGGTAGCCCGCCGCCTGCACGGACGCGACCAGCTCGGCGAACGCCTGACCGGCGGTCACCTCGAGCGCGACGGCGGCGATGCCGGCTGTCGCGTCCCGTCGAAGGACGAGCTCGTGGTGGCGCTCGTTGCACGTCAAGTAGACACGGTCGCCGACGCGCTCGACCTCGCGGAGACCGAGGATGTCCGTGGCATGGGCCACGGAGCGCTCGAGCTCCGGAGTTGACAACTCCACGTAGGCGACCCTCGATACGCTCACCCTGACTCCTCAGCACGGCTCGGATTGAGGGGAAGAAGCTACAGAGCCAAGCCCAAAGTGTCAACACGTCGGCCCTTCGGGACGGCCGATCGCGTACACTGCCCGCTACGGCGCATGGGTGTCCGAGCAGGGAGATGCGGTGACCGATCGAGCGAACAGCGGGCGGGGACGGGACAACGCGATGGTCGTCTACCGCGCGCTGCGGGCCGGCATCCTCGAGGGGGAGTACCGTGCCGGCGATGTCGTGTCCCAGGTCAAGCTCGCCGAGGACCATGGCGTCAGCCGGGGGCCCGTCCGAGAAGCGCTCCGGCTCCTGCAGCAGGAGGGGCTCATCGACGCGGTGGTCAACCACCGCGCACGGGTGGCGGCCCTCTCGGCCGAGGACCTTGAGGGCATCTACGCCCAACGCATCCTGATCGAGTCGCTCGCCTGCACCGCCAGCGTGCCCCGGTTCACCGAGGAGGACCTCGAGGCGCTTCGCTCGCTGGTCCACGAGATGGACGAGGCGGCCGGGGTCGACCTCGAGCGCTGGACGGACAGGCACACGGACTTCCACCGGAGGCTGGTGGTGCACTCGGGCATCCGGCTGCGCGACGCCATCGAGTACCTCTTCCAGCACAGCGAGCGCTACCGCCGGATCTATCTCGCCCGGGGTCCACGGATGTGGACGGCCGGCAGTGCCGAGCACCATGAGATCCTCGAATCGTGCCTGGAGCGAGACGCGCGGGAGGCCGGCGCCCGTCTCGGCCGGCACCTCTCCCGCACCGCCGCGACCGTCCTGCTGACGATCGCCCCGGAGCACGAGCCCAGGCTCATGCGCCAGGCGCTGCTCCAGGTGCTCGGGACGGTCGAGGTGCCGCCGGCGCGGCCGGCCGCATCCACGCGGCCGGGCGCGGCCCCATGAGCCGGCGCGGCGTCTCGGCTCGGGATTTGAGCGCGGGCTACCGGCCCTTCATGCAGACGGCTCGTAGGTCTGCCGAGCGAGGTGGAGGAAGTCGTCGTCGGCCATCAGTGCTCCGTCCCACATGGTGCTCATGCGGGTGATCGCACCGGCGTCATCGAGCTCCAGGCACGTGATGCCGCGCAGCGAGCCCCACGCGTCCACTCGTAGCCACCGCCCTCGTCGGACCCCAAGATGTGGCGCACGCGAACCTCGGCGCCGTAGGGCAGCTCCGCGAGCGCCCGCCCGAAGTAGCGCTCCACCGCCAGCCGTCCCCGGATCTGCGAGCGCAGGGCCAAGTCCTCGACCACCCCGTCGGCAGAGAACAGCGCGGCGGCGGCGGTCGCATCGAGCGTGGCCATGGCCGTCGTCAGCGACGCCACCACCCGCTGGACGCGCTGGGACGCCGCCGTGTCGACCCCCTCCTCGCCGAAGGACACCTCCATCGCTTCCTCCTCCGTCGAGTGCGGACGCTCCTGACGTCAGCGGGCGCGACGCTACAGCGGGACGCACTAACTGTCAACAGTCTTGTTTGGCTCAGTAGTCCACGGTGGCTGCCTGACCACCATCGATGCGGAGCGCCGAACCGCTCACGAACGATGCGCCTGCCGACAGCAGGAAGGCGACGACACCCGCCACCTCCGCCGGCTGTCCCCAGCGCGCGTGCCCGATGTGGTTCTGGGTCAGGACCAGCGTCGCCGCCTCCTCCCGGCTCGTCTCCTCCGCCCGGGCGATCGCGTCCAGACGGTCATCCCAGACACCCGTGCGCACGAAGCCCGGGACGACGGCGTTGACGCAGATCCTGTCCTGAACGAGCTCGCGCGCCAGGTACGCCGTCAGGGCGAGCATGCTCGCGTTGGCCATGGCCGTGACCGACGCGCCGACGGTGACGCGCTCGGCGCTGGCCCCGGCGACGTTGACGATCCGAGGTTGATCACTCTGGCGGAGCAGTGGAAGGGCGTGCCGCACCACCCGCAGCGCGCCGACGGGCTTCGAGTCAAGCCCGGCGAACGCCGCTGCGTCGGTGACGTCGGTGATCGGCCCGCCGCCGAAGCGTCCCGCGTTGTTGACCACGCCGTCCAGGCGGCGGAAGCGCTCGCCGACGGCCGACAGCAGCGCCTCCACCTCATCGTCCTCGGTGACATTGGCGCCGAAGGCAGCCACCGTGGGCCCCAACTCGTCGGCCGTGGCGGCGCATGCGTCGCCGTCACGGCCGCAGATGGCCACGGAGGCACCCTCCCGCAGCAGCACCTCGGCGATCGCCCGGCCGATGCCGCGACTGCCTCCCGTCACGAGGACGACCCTTCCGTTCAGTCCGAGGTCCACGTGGGCTCTGCTCCTTGCATGGTCGACATCAGGTATCAGGTACCGGCCGCCGAGATGAACTGGTCGAACGCCGCGCTTCGCAGCGGTCCGTCGGTCGGGGCGAACTCGTGGACGGCGTAGCGGGCCAATCCGAGCCGCTGGAAGGGCTCGGGCTCGAGCAGCTCGTCGAGCTCCTCGCGCGACTCGGCTCGCATGACGATGGCGCCGCCAGGCGGTGGCACCATCGGGCCCGAGACCAGGATGCGCCCGGCCTCGTACTGCGCCCGCAGCCATTCGCGGTGCGCGCCGATCTGCTGGCGCACCTCCTCCAGCGGCCGGAGGTACTCGGCGATCAGGATGAACACGCTCCTCCAGCCAGGTCCCAATCCGCCCGCCGCATCGACTGCATGCTCATCCCCGTCTTTCCCTCCGCTCGACCATTTGCAGTGACGCGCTCCTGCACGGGATCGAACTGTAGACAGTTCGATCCCACCTGTCGATACGTACCGTCCAGCCTGCTCGGCGCGTCCCTCACCGACGTCCGTCCGGTCCCGGACGACTTCCACTCGACGCTCGAGATGACCCCGATGGCAACTGCCGGCGTCGCGGACTACAAGGCCGCTCGCGGAAAATAGCGGGCCTGCTCGACCCAGATTCATCGAGTACCGGACGTGGCCAGACTCGGCCGGGGCGGGCGACGCTCGAACACCTTGCCGTACGAGGCGCGAGGCGAACGTCCTTGCCGTGCAGGTGGTGGCGTGACAAGGCGTGTGCTTGCGATGCCACCCTCGCCAGCACCTCCCACGTAGGCCATGCCTTTAGGTAGACGGAGTGACCAATCCTCCAGTGCTCCGAGTGGACCGTCCAGAAAGCGACAGCGACGCAAGTCCGCCAAGCGCTTGGCACGTCCCCATCAAGCACCATCGGCGCCGACGGCTTCTGGACGCTCGCGACGACCTCAGCGGGTCACCCCGGGAGAGGCCCTGACGTAGCGGGGCACGTTCCAGTAGAACGGTCGGAACTCCGCGATGCGGTCCCCCCGGACCCGGACGACCTGAGCCATCGGCTCGTCGAGCTCCTCACCCGTGGCGCGCGAGCGTGTGACCAGTTGGCACAGGATGACGACCGTGTCACCCTCGACGAAGAAGCGTGCGCCGCGCACCTCGAGATGTTCGAAGGCGGTGCTCATCAGTCGGGCCCACTCCTCGTAGCCGGTGTGACCGACGAACTCACCTCCCCACGGCAGGTCGGGCGACTGGTGGAGCACCACGTCCTCGTGTAGGGTCGCGGCCATCTCTGCGAAGTCAGCGCCAGCCAGTGCGCCGCCGGCGTTCATGTACACCGCCTCGGCGGCGTAGAAGCGCTCGAGCACGGCGATCGGGCCGCCGGCGGCCGGCTCAGTCCGGCTCATCGGACGCCACAGGCGAGGGCTGGCCGGCAGGTCTCGGGCAACGTACGGATCACGCCGCGGCACGCCATCTGCTGCTCGTCGCGGCGATCGGTTCGACTTCCGCTCGGAGGCTCGGTCGTGCCGGTTGACGCGGTGAGAGCGACCGGTTGCCTGTGACTCTCAGTCAGAGGAGGCCCTCGGGCTCCTCCACCGACGACCGAGATCGCGGCGGCGGTGATGTGCCTGGCCAGCGGTGAGACGGGGAAGCAGGATCCGTGATGCTCGCACGTGGATCATGAGGGTCGCTTCAGCGCCGGCAAGGTCAAGCGACCACCTCGCCGATGCCCTTCACGCTAGAGGTCACGTAGGCGGTTCCTCCTGCCAGACCCAGCTCCATCAGACGTCGCGGTCGTCCAGGGTTGGGTCGAACTCCAGCAGGATCTTCGGCCTGCTGCGTTGCCCCTCGTCTAGGTGCTCGAGCGCGTCCCCCGCCTGCGCGTATGGGATGGTCGCCTCGATGAGCGCTTCGATCTCGAGCCGGCCGCGGGCGACCAGGCCGACAACCTGGTCCCACTGATCAAGCCCACCGATGCTGCCGTGCAGCGTCAGGTCCTTGAGCACGATGGCCGCGAAGTCGGCATTGTCAACCCGTTCGTGAGCCACCCCCACCTGCCCGATGCGCCCGGCGGGCGCGGCGATGCGTAGCGCCTCACCGATCCCGTCCGCCGAGCCGGACGCCTCGAGTACGACGTCGTAGCGGTCGGCGGCGGCCTCACCCGGGGTCAGGGTCGCATCGGCGCCAAGCTGGTCGGCGAGGGCGAGCCCGGCCGCCTCGACGCCGACGGCGTCGACCCGCGCGCCGCTCAGACGAGCCAGCTGCACTCCGGCCAGCCCGAGCATCCCAGTGCCGACCACCGCGACGCGATCCGCCTCGTCGAGCACGCAACGCGATAGCGCCCGCCGGGAGCAGGTGATCGGCTCGAGGCAGGCCGCATGGCGCAGGGAGACAGCGTCAGGAAGCGCGACCATGGTTGTGGCGGAGAGCACCGCCTGTCGCCCCGCGGCACCGGGCACGTCCCCGCGCACGCCTGCCTCAGAGCGGCGTAAGCAGAGCCAGCGCCGGCCGACACGGCACTCAGAGCAGAGCCCGCAGACCCCGAAGTTATGACCGGCCACCCGATCGCCGGCCGCGAGGCCCACGGTCCCGGCGCCAAGCGCACGCACCACGCCGGACCATTCGTGCCCGAAGCGCACCGGATAGGACGTCAGACCCTCGCGCAGATACGTGCTCCGCCCGGTGTAGAGCGCCACGTCGGTGCCACAGATCCCGACGTAGGCAACGTCGATCAGGCACTGCCCCGGACCGGGCTCGGGCGTGGGGATGTCCTGCAACTCGACCGAGGACGGGCCGGTGAGGACCAGGGTGGCCGTCATGCGCTTTGCTCGGGATCGACCAGGATCTTGCCCTCGACTGTTCCGGCCGCGAGGGCTTGTAGACCGTCGGGCACAAGCCGGTCGAGGGGGACGGTCCGGTCGGTCAGCGCTGCCGCGAGGGCGCCTCCTCGAAGCATCTCCAGCGCCACCGGCAGGTCGTGATCGCAGATGTGGGCGACGGCGGTACGCAGCTCGACCTCGCGCAGGACGGCGTCCTTGACGTCGAGCTCGGCCTTGGTCGGTGGCGTACCGAGCATCAGCACCCGCCCGCCGCGGCGCGTCGCGGCGAGCGCAGTCCCGAGCGAGGTTGGCGCCCCGGATGCCTCGATCACCACGTCGGCGCCAATCCCGCCGGTGAGCTCGCGCAGCGACTCCACCGCGTCGACTTTCAACGCGTCTAGCAGGTCAGTGGCGCCGACCTGCTCCGCGCGGGCGAGGCGCGTGGCCGAGATGTCGACTGCCACGATCCGCTCGATCCCGCGGCTCCGCGCCGCGGCGATCACGAACGCGCCGATTCCCCCGGCGCCGATCACCACGAGAGTCTCCGCGGGCAGCGGATCGGCCCGGTCGAGAGCATGGAGGGCGATCGACAGCGGTTGGCTGAGCGCCGCTGCGTCATCGGTGCAGTCCTCGGGCACTGGCCGGTAGGTCGAAGCTGGCGCGCGGACGAGTTCGGCCAGGCCGCCGTCGCGCTGGATACCGACGGTCACGTAGGTCGCGCAGAGGTTGGTGCGACCGCTGCGGCACCACGCGCAAGAGCCGCAGGAGATGCCGGCCCCGCACGCGACCCGGTCGCCCTCAGCCAACGCCGTGACGCCGCGGCCCCCCGCCACCACGCGGCCCATGAACTCGTGGCCGATGACGAGCGGCCCGACGTGGCCACTCGCTGGGTGGCGTCGCTCGAGCGGGATCACTGAAGCGCCGCGGACGAACTCGTTGACGTCAGTCCCGCAGATGGTGGCTCGCGCCACTTGGACGATGACGTCGTCCGGCCCTGGGCCGGCGGGCTCGTCGACCGACTCTATGCGGACGTCCTCCTTGCCGTGGTAGACCGCCGCCTTCATCGCGGAGCCTCGAGCGGTGGGGCGTCGCCGTCGATGAAGGCCGCGACGGCCGAGTCGAGGCTGGCGGGTCGGGTCGGGGTGAACGGGTAGAGGCGGCGCTCGACGATGCCGGCGGCCGCGAAGGGGTCCGTATCGAGTACCGCGTTCGCTTCGGCTCGGTCGGTGGCGCGCATGACGATCGCGCCGCCGTGCGGTGGGCTGCGGCGTCCCGAGACAAGGATGCGCCCTGAGTCGTAGTGCTCGTGGATCCAGCGGATGTGGTCGTCGCGGTGGGCGTCGACCTCGGCGAGCTCGGTCGTGTACTCGGTGATGACCACGAAGAGCTCGGCCATCAGTGCACCTTCGATCCGCCGGAAACGTTAAGCCCCTCGCCGGTGATGTTCGCGGCAAGGTCGGAGGCGAGGAAGGCGACGGCCTCGGCGACATCCTCCGGTGTCTGGGCTCGCCTCAGCGGCACGTCGGCGACGAACTCCTCGAACGCCGCCTCCGGGTCGATCTGCTTGACGGCCGCGAGCTGCTCGAGCAGCGGATCCCAGAGCGGCGTCCGGACGATGCCGGGGCACACGGCGTTGACGTTGATCCCGTACCTTCCCAGTTCCTTGGCCATGCCCTGGGTGATGGCCATCACCGCGAACTTCGTCGCGGAGTAATGCGTGAAGAGCGGGGTGGCCTCCTTGCCCGCCATCGAAGCGATGTTGACGATCTTGCCGGAGCGTCGCTCGATCATGTGACGCGCGGCAGCCTGCGACGCGAAGAACAGCCCCTTGGCGTTGACGTCGTCGACACGGTCCCAGTCCGCCTCGTCGACGTCCATGACGGACATGCCCTTCGACACGCCGGCGCCGTTGACCAGGATGTCGTCGGCGCCGTGGCCGACGAGCGTCCGGACGATCGCCTCTCCGATGCCCTTGGCACCACCGGTGACCAGCGCGACACCGCCCGCAAGCACGTTGGCGGTCCTGGGTCGAACCGTCTCTGAGACGCTGCTCACTTGGCGGTCACCCCGCCGTCCACTGGGAGGATCGCGCCGGTGATCCAGCCCGCGTCGTCGGAGGCGAGGAAGGCGACGGCGGCGCCGATATCGTCCGGCGTCCCCAGCTCGGGCCACGGATGGAGGTCATGGATGCCGGCTAGCGCCTCCGGGTCGTCGAAGAACCCTCGGTTCATGGCGGTGGCGAAGTAGCCGGGGGCGACGGCGTTGACGTTGATGCGCAGTGGAGCGCACTCGATGGCCAGCGCCCGGGTCAGGTTGTGGACCGCGCCCTTGGAGGCCGAGTAGGCGCCGAGGTCGGCCTGCCCGATCTCTCCGGCGATCGAGCCGATGTTGACGATCCGCCCACGCGCTCGGCCACGAACTTCTTGCTCGCGCATCGCTGCGACCGCCGCCTTGCAACCCAGCCAGGTTCCCTTGACGTTAATGCCCATCGTCCGGTCCCATGCCTCTTCGGTCTCGTCTACGACAGAGGCGTTGACCACGAAGATGCCCGCGTTGTTGACCCAGACGTCCAGCCGGCCGAACGCCTTCACCGCTCGCTGGGCGACGGTGTGCATGTCTTGCGCGACCGTCACGTCGGCGGTCTCGAAGTCGGCACGGCCATGGTTGCGGCGGATCAGGTCGTCGGTGTCCACCTCGATCTCTGCCTCGAAGCCGCCGGGCAGCGGGCTCTTGCGTAGGTCGCAACACATGACCGCCGCGCCGGCGGCGGCCAATGCGAGCGCGATGGCCCTACCGTGGCCCGAGCTCGAGCCGGTTACGACGGCGACTCGATCCTCGAGCCGCCGGGCCTGCGGGGTGGCTGCCCCGCTAGTCGATGGGGTGGCGCTTCGGCTCATGACGTCTCCTGACGATCGACGGTGGGACAGGTCATTGCGCGGTGTAGCCGCCGTCGATCACCAGTTCGGACCCGGTCACGAACGATGACTCATCTGAGGCGAGGTAGAGCGCTCCGTAGGCGATATCGTCCGGCGTGCCCTGGCGACCGATCGGGTGCATGTCGGCGAACATCTGGAAGTAGGCGTCGACCCCGTCTGGGTGCGCCTGTGCTGCCTGCTCGCTCAGCGGCGTGCGGACCGATCCAGGGTGGATGGAGTTGACGCGAATACCGCGCCGGGCATAGACGACGGCGTCGGTCTTCGCCATGAGTCGGACGGCGCCCTTGGTGGCGTGGTAGAGCGGTAGATCGGCGTTGCCGATCAGGCCGCTGATCGAGGAGATGTGCACCACTGAGCCGCCACGCCGCTCGAGCATGTGCGGCACCGCGTGCTTCGTACACAAGAAGACGCCACGGACGTTGACGTCGAAGACGGCGTCGAACTCCTGCTGGGTCGCCTCGTGGGTCTGCGACTGGGTGCCCGGGATGGCGGCGTTGTTGACCAGGACGTCCAGACCGCCGAACCGCTCAGCGATGGCGGCGACCGTGGCGGCGACCTGGTCTTCGTCGGTGACGTTGCAGCGCCACGGCTCGGCGACGCCACCCGCCTGGCGGGCCAGCTCGGCGGTCGCTTGGCCGTCGCCGATGTCGACCACCGCCACGGCCGCGCCGTGCTCGGCCAGTCGCACGCAGATCGCCCGCCCGATCCCCTGGGCGCCGCCGGTGACCATGGCGACCTTGCCGGCCACGCGGCCTGCTCCATTGGGGGCGCTCATCTTGCTCCTTGAGTCGCGGCCGGGGCCCACTGCGCCTCGGCGAGGTCGCCGACGCCCTCGAGCACCTCGG
>CALMNS010000597.1 GCA_937871635.1 uncultured Solirubrobacter sp. | reverse complement strand
GCGTCGGGGTCGTGGCCCGTGACCTGTGCCCCGAGCCGCTGCGCCGCGGCCAGGCCGATCGAGCCGCCGATCAGCCCGACGCCGAGGACCGCGACGCGCGGCAGCTCAGACCCCGGCGGAGATCGCCTTGCCGGCGACGTCCGCGGCGCGCTCGACCCGCTCGACGTACGCGGCGAAGTCGTCGGCGTAGAGCGCCTGGGGCCCGTCGCAGACCGCCTGCTCGGGGTGGGGGTGGATCTCGGTGATCAGCCCGTCGGCGCCCGCTGCGGCCGCGGCCAGCGAGAGGGACTGGACCAGGTCCCGGCGCCCGGGGGCGTGCGACGGGTCCACGAGGACCGGCAGGTGCGACATCTCCTGCAGGACGGGGATCGCCGTCAGGTCGAGCGTGTAGCGGTAGGCCGTCTCGAAGGTCCGGATCCCGCGCTCGCAGAGCAGCACGTTCGGGTTGCCCTCCTTGAGGATGTACTCCGCGGCCATCAGGAGCTCCTCGAGCGTCGCCGACGACCCGCGCTTGAGCAGCGCGGGCCGGCCCGAGCGGCCGATCTCCGTGAGCAGCGGGTAGTTCTGCATGTTCCGGGCGCCGATCTGGATGACGTCGGCCACCTCGAGGACGGCCTCCATGTCGCGCGGGTCCATCAGCTCGGTGACGATGGGCAGGCCCGTCTCCTCCTTGGCCTCGGCGAGCAGCCGCAGCCCCTCCTGCCCGAGCCCCTGGAAGGAGTAGGGCGAGGAGCGCGGCTTGTAGGCGCCGCCGCGCAGCAGCGAGCCGCCGGCGTCGCGCACGATCCGCGCGGTCGAGAGCAGCTGGTCGCGCGACTCGACCGTGCAGGGCCCGGCGATCATCGAGAAGTGGTCACCGCCGATCTTGCGCCCGTCGATCTCCACCACCGTCCGCTCGCCGGCCGTGCGCAGCTGGGAGGAGGCGAGCTTGTACGGCTTGAGGATGGGGACGACCTGCTCGACCCCGGGGTGACCCTCGAGGCCGAGGCGGGCGACGTGCTCGCGGTCGCCGATGGCGCCGATCACGGTCACCTCCTCGCCGCGGGAGGGATGCGCCCGCGCACCGCAGGACTCGATGCGATCCAGGACGGCCTGGATCTCGTCCTCGGTGGCGGAAGCCTTCATCACGATCATCATGCTGGGGAGCCTTTCTGCTGCGCCGGGTGGCGGAGCGCGCGCCTAAAGAGACTACGGACGGGATGGGGCGGTGGATGCCGGCGCTCGGCCCCCGAGGGGCTTTCGGTCAGCGGACCCGCGCCCGGGGGGCGCGGTCGGCCGAGCGCCTAGCTAAATCGCCAGGCGCGATAGACGACGGCCCAGCCGTACGCGCCGGCGGTGAGGCCGGCGGAGGTGGAACGGGCGGGCTGGGTGGTGCAGGGGCGATCCATGCGCGTCGTCTGCGAGGAGTTGTACCACGTCGGCGGGCGGGAGGCCGGCGGCGAGCGGCCGGCGGTTGTGTCCCCTCCGCGGAATCGCTAGCCAGCGCTAGCACTGGAGTAGCACGGGCTAGCACCTCCGCGCGCAAGGGTAGTCATCGCCTCGACACCCCCGCCACGGCGTCCGGGCGGGCTCTCCGCGCGCACTCTGGGTGCGCACCGATGTTCCGCGTGGCGTGGATCAGGCGGTCGAGAGCAGCGCCGCCCCGCCCAGGGCGAGGACGACGCCCGCCCCCTGCCGCACGGTGAAGCGCTCGGCCAGGAACGCCCGGGCCAGGAGCACGGTGGTCACGGGGTAGAGCGAGCCGAGCACGGCGACGAGCGCGTCGGGTCCGGTCTCCGAGGCGACGGCGAACAGCGCGTTGGCCCCCGTGTCGGCGACGCCGACGGCGCCCACCCGTCGCGCGTCGGCGGCGGTGAGGGCCAGCCGAGAGGGTGAGCAGGGTCCCGATGCCGAGGGCGGCGCCCGCGGCGAGGCC
>CALMNS010000596.1 GCA_937871635.1 uncultured Solirubrobacter sp. | reverse complement strand
GGCTGACCCCGCCGGCCGGTGCCCGCGACAGCCCGGCCCCGGGGGCCTGCCAGTCGTCGAGCACCTCGTTCTCGAGGGCGACCCGCTCGCGCACGAGGGACACGGGGGTCGACCGTATAATCCCCGCCGTGCTGCGCCGCGCCCTCTCGACCACCGTCACCACCCTGGTCCTCCTCGCGCTGCTGGCGCCCGTCGCCTTCGCGCAGTCCGCGGGCGGCAACGACGGCGGCGAGGGGATCTACGGCGAGACGAACGACAAGGTGGTCACGAACGCCGGCTTCATCCTCATCGCGTTCTTCCCGCTCTTCATCTTCGTGATGAGCATCCTCCAGTGGCGGCTGGAGAAGCGCAAGGACCGCCGCAAGGCCGCGGAGAAGGCTCGCGCCGCCCGCGCCGACGTGCGCGGCGGCTGGTAGCCGGCGGGCCTCGCCCCTGCCGGCCGCGTCGTAGCGGGCACAGGTTCTTCACACGGCGTCCCGCCCGGGCGGTCAGGATGGGTGTGCGAGATCCCTCCTCGTGACCCGCAGGCGCGACCCCGACTCCCCGCCGGGGTCGTGCCCGTTAAGGGGGCGGTTCCCGGCGTCCCGCAGCCCGGTGCCCGTATAGGCTCCGCCGGGCAGGGTCCTGGGACTTCTCGGAGGAGAGCACTTTGACGTACTTCGTCACCGGCGCGACCGGCTTCATCGGCCGTCATCTGGTCGAGCGCCTGCTCGAGCGCGACGGCGACATCCACGTCCTGGTGCGCGAGGGGTCGCAGGACAAGCTCGAGCGGCTGATGGCCCGCTGGTCGGCGTTCGGGGACACGAGCCGCATCAAGCCGGTCGTCGGCGACCTCGCCGAGCCGGGGCTCGGCGTGTCCGACGCCGGCCGCGAGGCGCTCGCGGGGGTCGACCACTTCCTCCACCTGGCCGCGATCTACGACATGACCGCCGACGAGACGCGCAACGCGCTGGTCAACGTCGGCGGGACGCAGCACGCGGTGGACCTCGCCAACGCGGTGGGCGCTCAGACCTTCCACCACGTCTCCTCGATCGCCGCGGCCGGCATGTACGAGGGGCACTTCACCGAGGACATGTTCGACGAGGGCCAGAAGCTCTCGCACCCCTACCACCGGACGAAGTTCGAGTCGGAGAAGGTCGCCCGCGAGCGCACGCAGATGCCCTGGCGGGTGTACCGCCCGTCGATCGTCGTCGGGCACTCCCAGACGGGCGAGATGGACAAGATCGACGGCCCGTACTACTTCTTCAAGGCCATCCAGAAGGCCCGCGCGGTCATCCCCCAGTGGTTCCCGCTGGTGGGCGTCGAGGTCGGCCGGACGAACCTCGTCCCCGTCGACTACGTCGCCGCGGCGATGGACCACATCGTCCACCAGCCGGGCCTCGACGGCCAGGCCTTCCACCTCGTCAACCCGAAGAAGCAGCGGGCCGGGGACGTCATCAACACCTTCGCCCGGGCCGGCCACGCGCCGCAGATGGCGATGCGGATCGACAAGAAGCTCACCGACATGCTGCCGACGGGCGTCATCGGCTACGCGATGAAGCTCCCCCAGCTCAAGCAGCTTCGGCGCACGGTGCTCGCCGACGTCGGGATCCCCGACTCGATCATCGAGTACGTGGGGCTCACCGCCACCTTCGACGCGCGCGACACCACACGCGCGCTGGCGGGCTCGGGGATCGAGCTGCCCGAGCTCGACACCTACGCCTGGCGGCTGTGGGACTACTGGGAGCGCCACCTCGACCCGGACCTGTACCGCGACCGCTCCTTCGAAGGGGCGGTGAACGGCAAGACGGTGGTCATCACGGGCGCCTCGTCGGGCATCGGGAGGGCGGCGGCGCTCAAGATCGCCGCCGCGGGCGGGATCCCGCTGCTGGTGGCCCGCGGGCAGGAGAAGCTCGACGAGGCCAAGGCCGAGATCGAGGCCGCGGGCGGCACCGCCTACGCCTACTCGGCCGACCTCTCCTCGTTCGACGCGATCGACGACCTGGTCGAGCGGATCATGGCCGACCACCCGGCGGTCGACTTCCTCGTCAACAACGCCGGTCGCTCCATCCGCCGCTCCATCGAGCTCAGCTACGACCGCTTCCACGACTTCGAGCGGACGATCCAGCTCAACTACCTGGGCACGATCAGGCTCATCATGGGCCTGCTCCCTCACATGCGCGAGGCCAAGCGCGGCCACATCGTCAACGTGTCGTCGATCGGCGTGCAGACCTCGCCGCCCCGGTTCAGCGCCTACGTCGCCTCCAAGTCGGCCCTCGACGCGTGGACCCGGGTCGTGTCGAGCGAGACGATCGGCGACAACGTCACGTTCACGACGATCCACATGCAGCTCGTGCGGACGCCGATGATCGCCCCGACCAAGATCTACGACTCGTTCCCGACCATCTCCCCCGAGGAGGCGGGCGACATCATCTGCGAGGCCATCCGCTCCAAGCCGAAGCAGATCAACACCCGGCTGGGCACCTTCGGGGAGGTCGCCTACGCCCTGGCGCCCAAGGCGGTCGACCAGATCCTCCACATGGCGTACCGCGTCTTCCCCGACTCGAGCGCCTCGCGCGGGACCAAGGACGGCAGCGAGCGCGCGTCGGGGGAGATGGTCGCCCTCGCCCACCTCATGCGCGGGGTGCACTGGTAGGGGTGCGGTGGCTCGGCGTCGACGCGGGCGGCCCTACTCGACGTCGAATCGCCGAGCCGCGAGCCGGCGGAGGAGCCGGTCGCTGAGCTCGAGCACGAACGGCAGGGCCTCGAGTTCGGCGACGGTCAGCGCCACCCCGCGGGTCTCCATCTCCTCGCGGAGACGGTTCCACCGGTCCACGCTGTTCGTGCTGTCGCGCCGCACGACCATGCGGACCGTCTGCTCGATGTCCTCGCGGTCCGCGTCTTGCCAGGGATCGGGTTGCGCATGCCCGTGCTCGTCGAGCACCACGTCGCTGCGCCGGCTCGAGAAGCCGAGGCGGTCCTCACTCACGAGGCGACGGCCGTCGGCCAGGTCGACGAACTCGCGGGCCTCGATGTCGAGGGAGCGGCGACGGTCGAGGATCTCCTCCTCCATCTCGGACGGTGAGTAGGCCGGCGTCTGCTGACCCTCCCGCGCCAAGCGGGTGAATCGGATCATCTGGGCGCGATGCTCGTCCTCGCTCATGAAGTCCACCAGGGCTCCCACGCCGGTCAGTCGCACTCGAGGGAGCATCGCAGGCTCGCCGCCGAGTCCCTTGGCGATTCGAGGCGCTCGCCGGGCGAGCCGGCGCTCGAGGACGGGCCGGTCCTACAGCCCGCTGAGCGGGTTGACCAGCGCCCCGCGGAGCCGCATCTCGAAGTGCAGGTGCGGCCCGGTGGAGAAGCCGGTGGAGCCGACGGAGCCGATCCGGTTCCCCGCGACGACGCAGCGGCCGCGGCGGACGGCGATCGACGACAGGTGGGCGTAGAGGGTCCGCATCCCGCGCCGGTGGCGGATGATCACCGTGTTGCCGTAGCCGCTCGGGTCCCACCCGGCGAAGGAGACGCAGCCCCGCCCCGCGGCGGCGACCCGCGCGCCGGCGGGGGCCGGGTAGTCGATGCCGCCGTGGAAGCGGTTGCCGCGCGGGCCGTAGCGGTCGCCGATCCTCCCCGGCATCGGCGCGAGGAAGGAGAGCACGGAG
>CALMNS010000595.1 GCA_937871635.1 uncultured Solirubrobacter sp. | reverse complement strand
AGCTGGCCGAGGTCTGAGGAGTCGCGACCGAACATGAGCCCGACGGTCCAGTCCGTGACGAGCCGCAGCTTGCGCTTGGTCCCCGGCATCAGCGCCAGGTGGTAGGTGCGGGCCAGGAACCAGGCCGGGAAGCCGCGCCACTTGACGCCCAGGGTCTGCGCGACGGCCTGGTAGCGGCCCATGTCGACGAAGACGCCCAGGGTCTTGTAGGTGAATCTCGAGCGCTTGGGGCTGCCGCTCATCGCCTCGATCACGTTGTCGGCGGCCACCTTGGCCTGGCGCAGCGCGTGCTGGGCCGTCGGAGGGCTCGGCAGGCCCGGCCGGGCCGGATCCGGGATGCCCGACGCGTCACCGATCGCCCAGACGTCGGGGACGCCGGTGACCGCGCAGGACGTGTCCGTCGCCAGCCGGCCGCCGTCGTCGAGCGGCATCCCGAGCCGGCTGACCACCGGGTGGGGCTTCACCCCCGCCGTCCAGGCCACGGTCCGGGTCGGGATGATGGTGCCGTCAGAGAGCTCGAGCGAGTCGGCCGAGATCCGCTCGACGCGCGTCGAGACCCGGACCTCGATCCCCCGTCGCCGCAGCTCGGCGGTGGCGTACTCGGCCAGTGACGCGGGGATCTCCCCCATCACCCGCTCGCGCGCCTCGATGAGGACGAAGCGCATCCCGGTCACCCGGCAGCGCGGGTAGCGGTCGACCACGTCGGCGCCGAAGTCCTGCAGCTCGGCGAGCCCCTCCAGACCCGCGTAGCCCGCCCCGATGACCACGTAGGTGAGCAGCGCCCGGCGGTCGGCCTCGTCCTCGAGGCCCTCCGCGTGCTCGAGCGTCTCCACGAGCCGGTTGCGCAGGGAGATGGCCTCGGCGAGCGTCTTGAAGCCTCGCGCGTGCTCGGCGAGGCCAGGGATCGGCAGGGTCCGCGAGGTCGAGCCCAGGGCGACGATGAGCTGGTCGTAGGTGAGCTCCTCCTCCTGGCCGCTCTCGGCGGGACGGACGTGGACGACCTTGCCGGCGGGGTCGGCCCCGATCACCTCGGCGATCCGCAGGTCGGTCGAGTCCAGCTCCTCACGGAGGGGGACGACGACGTGGCGGGGCTCGAGCGTCCCGCCCGCGGCTCCGGGAAGCAGCGGCGTGTAGAGCATGAAGTTCACGTCGTTGACGAGCGTGACCTTCGCGGCGTGCGGGGGGAGCTTGCGCTCCAGGCGGCGGGCGGCGGTCAGGCCCGCGAAGCCGCCGCCGAGGATGAGGATGTTGGAGGCCATCCCGTCTCTGGTTACCCGCGTAGGGGGAGCATGGACCTCTCCGGGAAGGTGTGCCTGGTGACCGGCGCCTCGAGCGGCATCGGCGCCGCGCTGGCCGAGCGGCTCGCGGGGCGGGGGGCGGTGCTCGCCGTCGCCGCCCGGCGCGAGAGCCCGCTGCAC
>CALMNS010000594.1 GCA_937871635.1 uncultured Solirubrobacter sp. | reverse complement strand
GACCAGGTCCGGGCGCAGGGCTTCGAGCCGGTCTCGCTGCGCGCCTACCGTCCCGACCAGACCCTGCGGATCCTGCTCGGGGAGCGCGACGAGGCGGCCGCCGCGACGGCGGGCGGCGCGCCGGGCCGGCGGGCGTTCTTCTTCGTGGGCGATGCCTTCGTCCGCACGGACGTGACGGACGCGAGCTCCGAGCTGCGCATCGGGCGCCAGACGGAGCGGACGGTCACCCTGCGCTACGGGCTGAGCACGGGCGAGGACGTCTCCGTCCGCTTCCGCTGGGACGGGACGAGCCTGCAGCCCCAGACGCCCATCCCGCCGATCGACCAGCGCCAGGGGCCGGGGTGATCGCCCTCGCCGCCGTCTCGGAGGCCCGGCTGCGCCGCGTCTGCGGCGACGACCCCGGCTTCGCCTGCGAGGAGACGCTCGACGCCACCGGCTCGCGACCGCTCGCGCTCGCCGCGGAGTTCCTGCTCGGCAAGCCGCTGACCATCCTGGCCATCGTCGCCGGCGCGCTGATCGTCAACCGCCTGGCCCGCCGCACCATCAAGCGGGGGTTGCGCGGGCTGCACTCGGGCGGGGTCCGCGAGCGGCTCGGCGCCGTCCGGCGCCGCGCGCCCGCCGCCCTGCTCGAGACGGAGGAGCTCTCCCTGCGCGCCTCGCAGCGGATCGAGGCGCTCACCACCGTGCTGCGCTCGGTGGTCACCGTGCTCATCGGCGGGATGGCGCTGCTGCTCATCCTGGGCGAGGTGGGGATCGACCTCGCGCCGCTGCTGGCGGGGGCCGGGATCGTCGGCGTCGCGCTCGGCTTCGGCTCCCAGACGCTGGTCAAGGACTTCCTGTCGGGGATGTTCATCCTCGTCGAGGACCAGTTCGGGGTGGGCGACATCGTCGACCTCGGTCCCGGCGTCGCCGGGGCGGTCGAGGCGGTCTCCCTGCGCACGACCCGGTTACGCGCGGTGGACGGCACGGTCTGGCACGTGCCCAACGGCGAGATCCGGCGGGTGGGCAACAAGAGCCAGCTGTGGTCGCGGGCGCTGCTCGACATCGAGGTGACCTACGGGACGGACGTCGACCTCGCCTCGGAGATCATCAAGCGCGAGGCCGACGTGGTGTGGAAGGCGTCCGAGCAGGTGCTCGAGGAGCCCGAGCTGTGGGGGATCGAGGACCTCGGCCCGACCGGCGTGGTGATCCGCCTCGTCGTGAAGACGACCCCCTCGGACCAGTGGGCGATCGCGCGGGAGCTGCGGGCGCGCATCAAGGCGGCGTTCGACCGCGAGGGCATCGAGATCCCGGTATTCGCGGGGCCGCCGGCGCCAAGTCCCGCGGCGGGTGGGTAGGACGAAACCGTGCACTCGCTGCAGGGCCAGCTGCTGATCGCCGCGCCGGGGCTCGAGGACCCTCGCTTCCACCGGACGGTCATCCTCGTCACGGAGCACTCCGACGCGGGTGCCATGGGGGTCGTGCTCAACCGGCCGTCGCCCGCCTCGGTCGGCGAGGCGGTGCCCGAGCTCGCCGACGCGGTCGGCGGCGGCGAGTGCCCCGTCTACGTGGGCGGCCCCGTGCAGTCGGAGGCGCTCATCGTGCTGGCCGACTTCCGCGACCGCGAGGCGGCGGCCGCCATCGTGGTCGCCGACGTCGGCCTCGTCGCCGCCGACTCGGAGACCTCCGAGTTGAGCGACCTGACCCGCCGCGCCCGGGTCTTCGCCGGGTACGCGGGGTGGGGCCCAGGGCAGCTCGAGGGCGAGCTCGACGAGGACGCCTGGATCGTCGAGCCCCCGGTGCCGGCCGAGCTCTTCGCCGAGGACGCGGACGGGCTGTGGAGCGCGGTGCTCGAGCGAAAGGGCGGCCGCTTCGCCCTGCTGGCCCGGATGCCGCTCGACCCGAGCCTCAACTGAGGCGCTCGGCATGTGCGGTCGCTTCACCCTGACGACGGGCCAGCGCGGGGAGCTCGAGGCCCGGTTCGGCGCCGCGCTGCCGATCGGCGGCGGCCTCGAGCGCTACAACGTCGCGCCGACCGAGGAGGTCCTGGCCGTCTGCGGGGACGGCGAGGGGCGGCTGCTGCGCTGGGGGCTCATCCCGCACTGGGCTCAGGACCTCAAGGGCGGCGCGCGGATGATCAACGCCCGCGTCGAGACGGTGGGCCACAAGCGTCCGTTCTCGACGCTGGTGGCGAGCGCCGAGGGCCGCTGCCTGGTGCTGGCCGACGGCTTCTACGAGTGGCTCCGGCCCGAGGACAAGAAGGCCGCGCGGGTGCCGTTCCGCTTCACCGTGGACGGCGGCGCGCCGTTCGCCTTCGCCGGGCTGTGGACGCGGGCCCGCGTCGACGGCGAGCGGATCCGCTCGGTGACCATCCTCACGACCGTCCCGAACGCGAAGGTCGGCCGGCTGCACGACCGGATGCCGGTCATCCTCGCCGACCAAGAGGCGGAGGCCGCGTGGCTGTCGCCCGACGTGTCGGGGGCCGAGGCCCTCGACCTCTGCCGCGCGCCGCTCGACGAGGCCCGGATGGACGTGGTCGCCGCCAGCCCGCTGGTCAACAAGCCCGATCCGGACGCCGAGGGCCCGCACCTGCTCGCCGCGTAGTGGTTTCCGCCTCGAGGGGTCACACGTGATTGCGTCTGCAATCATCACGGCATGACGGTCTCCATCACCCATTTCACCGACCCCGGCTGCCCGTGGGCGTACTCGGCCGGTCCGGCGCTCGCCGTGCTGCGCTGGCGCTACGGGACGCAGCTCGAGTGGCGGCTGGTGACCATTGGCCTCACCGAGCGCGCGGAGCAGTACCTCGAGCGCGGCTACACGCCGGCCATGATGGCCCGGTCGCAGCTGTCGTTCCGGCGCTACGGGATGCCGTTCGCCCCGGACCCCAAGGCGCGGGTCGGCGCGACGGCGCGGATGTGCCGGGCGATCCACGCGACCCGGCTGGCCGCCCCCGAGCGCGAGTGGGCCGTCTTCCGGGCCCTGCAGTTCGCCCAGTTCACCTCCCCGCGGGTGCTCGACGAGGACGAGTCGGTGCGCGAAGTGCTGGCCGAGGTCGACGGCGTGGACGCCGACGCGCTGATCGGGGCGCTCGACTCCGCCGAGGTGACCAGCGCCTACGAGGCCGATCGGGCCGAGTCGCGGACAGCGGCGGGCGGGCCGACCGAGCTCCAGGGCAAGACGGCACAGACCGACGGTCCTGTCCGCTTCACCGCCCCGTCGCTCCTCTTCGCCACGGACGCGGGGCGGCGGCTCGAGGCGGGCGGCTTCCAGCCCGTCGAGGCCTACGACGTGTGCCTCGCCAACCTCGACCCGGCCCTCGACCGCGCCGCCCCGCCCGACGGGCCGCTCCCGGCCCTCGAGCGGGAGCCCGAGGGCCTGACCACAGCCGAGGTCGCCGCGGTCCTGACCGCCGGCAACGACGCGCCGGATCCCGTCGCCGCCGAGGAGGCCCTCCTCGACCTCGCCGCCGCGGGCGCCGTGCGCCGGCGGGCGGTGGGGAACGACGCGGTGTGGACGGTGGCGCCCTAGGCGGTTCTGCGGGGCGGGCGGATCGGTCGGGGCGGCGCGGCCCGGCGATTGCGTTCGGGTCGCATGCTTCCGTGGGTGCTGCGGCGTTGAAGCGGTCCGGCGGTCAACGGCACTCGGGTGAGGGTGCACGGGGCCGTCCGTCAGGCCGACCAGGTCCCGTCCGGGCGGACGTGGTTCGCCTGGCGGACGGTGAGCGTCCTTCAGGCGGACCAGGTCCCGTCCGGGCGGACGTGGTTCGCCTCGCGGACGGCACGAGCGCCCGCCCCGCCGGTCCTTGCCACCGCCTTCCCCCAGCGCCGTTGACCTTCGCCGGCCGCGCGTCGCCGCACCGCGGGACGGAGCGGGCTCGCCCGGGCGTATGCTCCGGCCGGATGCCGGACCCGAACACGCTGCTCGTCTTCTGCGCCGCGAGCCTGGCGCTGATCGCGATCCCCGGGCCCGCGCTGCTCTACATCGTGACCCGCAGCCTCGAGCAGGGGCGGCGGGCCGGTCTGGTGTCGATGCTCGGGATCGAGGCGGGCGGGCTCGTCCACGTCGCCGCCGCGGCGGTCGGGCTCTCGGCGCTGCTCGCGTCCTCGGCGGTCGCGTTCACCGTGGTCAAGTACGCCGGTGCGGCCTACCTGATCGTCCTCGGCCTGCGCGCGCTGCGCCGCCGCCGTCCCGCAGGCGAGCACGCCGTACCGCCGCCGCCCGCCTCGAACGCCCGGCTCTTCCGCGAGGGCGTCCTCGTCAACGCGCTCAACCCGAAGGTGGCGATCTTCTTCCTCGCCTTCCTGCCGCAGTTCGTCGACCCGCAGGGTGGCCCGGTGTCGCTGCAGGTCCTCGTCCTCGGCACCGCGTTCCTGACCGTGGCGGTCGTCTCCGACGGCGCCTACGCCCTGGCTGCCGGCAGCGTGGGACAGCGGCTGCGCCGGAGCGCCTCGCTGCGGCGGGCGCTCGAC
>CALMNS010000593.1 GCA_937871635.1 uncultured Solirubrobacter sp. | reverse complement strand
CCGACACACCCCGCGTGACGACTGCCCCCAGCTGCAGGACGCCGTCGGCCAGCTTGTCGGCCGCCGCCTGCGCGGCGCCCTCGAGCGGGAGCGCGCGGCTCTCGCGGCCGCGCCGGACCTGGGCCTCGAGCTCCCCGGCCTCGAGCGTCCGCCGCCCCACGGTGAGCCGCAGCGGGCAGCCGAGCAGCTCCGCGTCGGCGAACTTGCCTCCCGGCCCCAGGTCGCGGTCGTCGTAGATCACGTCGAGCCCCTCGGCGACGAGCTCGGCGTAGAGCCGGTCGGCCAGCGCGCGCTCCTCCGTGCCCGCCTTGCCCAGGCCGACGAGCTCGACGTCGAACGGCGAGAGCGCGCGCGGCCACGAGATGCCGTGCTCGTCGGCGTGCTGCTCGACCGCCGCGGCGGCGATCCGGGCGGGGCCGATCCCGTAGGAGCCCATCCAGATGCGCTGGGTGGCGCCCGACTCGTCGAGGTAGGTCGCGCCGAGCGGCTCGGAGAACCGCGTGCCGAGCTTGAAGATGTTGCCCACCTCGATCGCGGGCTCGATCCGCAGCGGATGGCCGCCGACCGTGTCGCCGACCTCGACCGAGCGCACGTCGCCGCGCTCGAACGGGAAGTCGCGCCCGGGGCGCACGCCCTGGAGGTGCTCGCCGTGACGGTTGGCGCCGCAGACGAAGCCGCCGCGATCGTCGGGAACCGCGTCGTCGAGCAGGACCGGGGCCTGGGCGCCGACGGGCCCGATGTAGCCGGCCGGGCCGAGCGCGCCCTCGAACTCGTCCTCCCGCGCGGGCCGGAACGGTGCGCCCAGGGCGTTGGCCAGCTTGATCTCGTTGACCTGGTGGTCGCCGCGGACGACGACGACCACGAGGCCGCGCTCCTCGACGAGGACGGGGTACGCCTTGAGCAGCGCCCCGGGCGGGACGCCCAGCGCGCCGCTCACCGCGGCCACGGTGGTCTGGCCCGGCGTGCTGACCGGCTCGGGCGCGTCGCGCTCGGGCGGCATGTCCCCGACGGGCTGCGGCTCGGCGCTCGCCACCTCCATGTTGGCGGCGTAACCCGGCGCCAGGGCGACGTCGTTCTCGCCCGCCGCGCACGGCGCCATGTACTCGTGGGCGCCGAAGCCGCCCATCATCCCGACGTCGGCCTCGACGGAGTACCACTCGAGGCCGGCGCGGTCGAAGACCCGGTCGTAGGCGCGGGCGTAGCGCTCGTAGCTCTCGTCGAGTCCCGCCCGGTCGCGGTCGAAGGAGTAGGCGTCCTTCATGATGAACTCGCGGGTGCGCAGCAGCCCGGCGCGCGGGCGCGGCTCGTCGCGCTCCTTGATCTGGAAGTGGTAGAGCAGCAACGGCAGGTCGCGGTAGGAGCGCACGATCGACGCGACGTGCGTCGTCAGCGTCTCCTCGTGGGTCATGGCCAGGACGAGCTCGGCGCCCTTGCGGTCCTGCAGCTTGAAGACCTCGTCGATGTCGTAGCGGCCCGACTTCTTCCAGAGGTCGGCCGGGGTGAGGACGGGCATCAGCATCTCGTGGGCGCCGGCCGCGTTCATCTCCTCGCGGACGATCTGGACGGCGCGCTGGTGCACGCGCCACCCCGCCGGCATGAACGACCAGAGCCCGGCCCCGACCTGGCGGATGAGCCCGGCGCGGACCATCAGGACGTGCGACAGGGCCTCCGCGTCGGCGGGGGCCTGCTTCTCCGTCGGCAGCAGGTAGTTCGAGAGGCGGGTCACGGCAGCTCGAGAGCCTAGTCGGGGGCCGATCGGGTACGCGGCTTCCATGGCCTACTCCGTTCCAGATCTCCCCTACGCCTACGACGCCCTCGAGCCCCACATCGACGAGGCGACCATGCGGGTTCATCACGACAAGCACCATCAGGCGTACGTCGACAAGGCCAACGCCGCGCTGGAGGGGACCGAGTACGACGGCAAGCCGATCGAGGAGGTCATCGCCAACCTCGGGTCGCTCCCGTCCGACAAGCAGACCGCCGTGCGCAACAACGGTGGCGGCCATCTCAACCACTCGCTGTTCTGGGAGTCGATGAAGCCGGGCGGCGGCGGCGAGCCCACCGGCCCGCTCGCCGAGGCGATCACCGCGGCCTTCGGCTCCTTCGACGACTTCAAGGCGAAGGTCAAGGAGACCGGCGTTGCGCAGTTCGGCTCGGGCTGGGCCTGGCTCGTCCACGACGGCTCCGGGCTCGCCGTGGTCGGCACCGCCAACCAGGACAACCCGATCGCCGACGGGCAGACGCCGCTGGTCGGCGTCGACGTCTGGGAGCACGCCTATTACCTCAAGTACCAGAACAAGCGCCCGGACTACATCGACGCGTGGTTCAACACGGTGAACTGGGACAAGGTCAGCGAGCGGTACTCCGCCGTGGCCTGAGGGGGTGCGGGCGCCGGCCGGGTAGCACTTCGCGTGCTACGTTGAGCCGATGGAGCGAATCGGCGTCCGCGAGCTGCGCCAGCACGCCAGTCGCTACCTCCGGCGGGTGAGGGCAGGAGAGACGGTCGAGGTCACTGACCGCGGCGAGCTCGTCGCGCTGCTCGTCCCGCCCCATCCGGCCGAGACCGCGCGGCAGCGGCTGGTGGCCGAGGGGCGGCTCAAGCCCGCAACTCGACCGTTCCGACCTCCTGCCCGGTCACGGGCGCGCCCCGAGGCCCCGGACACCGGCACGGTGCTCGACGAGCTCCGCGAGGAGCGGCTGTGATCTACCTCGACTCCTCGGCCTTGCTGAAGCTGGTGCACGAGGAGCACGAGAGCGCCGCCTTGGAGGACTGGCTCACCGCGCACGGTCCCCGTCCGAAGGTGAGCAGCGAGGTGGCCGGCGTGGAGGTCAGACGAGCCTGTCGTCGCGTCGATGCCGACGCCCTGCCAGGGGCCCGGGCGCTTCTGGCGGGGATCGACCTGATCCCGATGACCGGCGACCTCCTCGACGATGCCGCTGAAGTGGGTGACGCGACCCTGCGCACGCTGGACGCCATCCACCTGGCGAGCGCCATTTCGGTCAGGGCCGAGCTGTCCGCCTTCGTCGCCTATGACCGCCGTCTGGCCGAGGCCGGGGCGTCCGCCGGCCTGGACGTCCTCCGGCCTGGCGCCTAGCTGTTGAGCCCGGTGCCTCCTGAACGCGGGTGAGGGGAGTTCGGTTGCCGAGGTAGGTGTGGTGTCCTCTTCTGAGAAAGGGACACTCGGAGACTCTCAGTGAGAGGCTCTGAGTGTCCATGACGGCGAAGCGGGTCGACGCCCGCCCCGCCCGCTGGCGCCCCGAGAGCCAGGTGCCACAGCAGCGGGGCGTGACGGGCGTTCAGAACGTCCCTGGGCACGTCACCTAGACCGGGCGCCTAGGCGAAGCCCTTGAGCCGGGCCCCCAGGGCGCGGCGCCGGGCCGAGCTGCGCGGCGAGGGCGTGACCAGGGCGTCGGTCAGCGCGCCGGTCACGAACGAGTACACGCCCTTGTGGCTGACGTCGATGGCCAGCTCGTCGCGCGGCCAGGTCCACGGCGGGGCGCCGGCGCCCGTGGCGTTCTCGAGGATCTGGTCGAGGCTGAGGCGGAGGTTGGTGTGCATCAGCGAGGCGAACGGCCCGCGGAGGTTCGCCGCCGACATCACGCCCCGGACCGTGCCCGCCGTCGCTCCCGTGAGGTAGTGCATCGCCCAATTGCGGCCCAGGTGGTCGCCGTCGGGGTCGCGCAGGCGCAGCAGCCGCCCGAGGGTGTGGGCGGGGACGTAGGAGTTCGGGCGGCCCGTCGCGAGCTGCTCGAGCTTCGCGGCGGCGGCCATGGCGCCGGCGCCCAGCAGGCCCATGGCCGCGCCGGTCCCGGCGCCGCGGATGATCTCGTTCACGTGACCAGCTCCGTTCGGGTGTCGTGGGTCGAGCGATCCGAGCCGGCCAGGGCGAGACCGGCGGCGCCCAGCAGCAGGCTGGCGAAGAAGTAGACGACGTCGGACAGGGTCTCGTAGCTGCCCTCGTGGATGTGGTGCAGGCCGAGCACCCAGTGCGAGACGACCGCGTCGAAGAGGTTGAACAGCGCGGCGCCCGTGATGATCGAGCCCGCCAGCACCCGGCCCGACGGGACCCGCCCGGCACGCGAGCTGCGCCACATGAGGATCACCCCGGAGACCAGGATGAGCCACGTGGCGACGTGGAAGAGCCCGTCGGCGAGCGTGTTGGCGTTCAGCCCGTCGACCGTCGTCGTGTCGTTGCCCGGCGTGTCGGAGATGAAGTGGTGCCAGCGCAGCACCTGGTGGAAGACGATCCCGTCGACGAAGCCGCCCAGTCCGAGACCGAGGACGATCCCGGGGCGGTAGCGCACCGCCGGATGGCCCCGGAGGCCGCGGGTCGCGGTGGCCGGCATGCCCGCGCTCCGTACCCCGGTCCCGACCCGCGCAGTCCGCGCCGCGAGGGCGAACGCGCCGCGCCCGTTCAGCCCAGCAGCAGCACCTCGAGCCGCCGGGGCCCGTGGACGCCTTCGACGCGGTTGAGCTCGATGTCCGAGGTCGCCGACGGCCCGGAGACGAAGGTCACCGGGCGGTCGGGCGAGAGGCGCTCGAGCGCCTCGGCGACCGTGCCGACCACCTGCCCGGCCTCCACGACGCACAGGTGCAGGTCGGGGAGCAGGGTGATCGCCCGGCGGCCGGAGCGCGGCCCGCCGTCGAGGACGAGGGTCCCGGTGAGGGCGATCCCGGCGGCGCACCCCGTGAGGACCCCGTCGGCGGCGTCGAGCGCCGCGTGCGTGAGCCCCTCGTCCTCCACCAGCTCGGCGCCGGCC
>CALMNS010000592.1 GCA_937871635.1 uncultured Solirubrobacter sp. | reverse complement strand
ACCCGGCGGCGGCGACGAAGCGCTTCGGGTGGCAGAAGACCGCGTCGCCGACGCCGGTGAGCGCCGCGAGCGCCGGGCCGTCGAGCCCGCCCCACGCCTCCGGCAGGTCACGGCGGTTCTCGAAGGCGCCGAGCCGGTCGGGGACGGCCTGCAGCCCCCAGCCGTCGCGCTTGGGGAAGACGACGTAGAGCGCCTGCGGCGCCTCGGTGACCACGGGCTCGAACCACGGCATCCGCCGGTCGAGCTCGATGACCCGCGGATCCTCGGCGCGGCCGATGGCGTCGACGACCAGGCTCCGCGCCCGCTCGCGGGCCGCCGCGTGGGCGACCTGGCGGTCGAGCACCCGTGCCGCCCAGTCCACCGCCTCGGCGAAGCGCGCGTCGAGCGCGTCGGCGCCGGACGGCTCGTCCCACGCCGGCCCCATCGCCCCGATGACGTCGCTCACCGTCGCGGGGCGGACGCCGTCGATCGTCGAGCGGGTGAGGGTGACGCCGGCGTCGAGCGCGTCGATCCCCTGCACGAGCCGCTCGTCGACCTCCGCGGCGACGCGCTCGGAGCCGTCACACAGCTCGGGCCCGTAGCGGCGCCAGACCAGGCCGAAGGACGCGTACGGGATCCCGTTCGGACGCTCGCCGGCGCCGCCGCGCTGGTGGTGGTCGAAGTCCCCGCTCGCCGGATCGGAGCGCTGGCCGACGTCCACGCGCACATCGCACGCCGCCAGCACCGCCGGATCGCGCGTGCGGACGATCTCCGCCTTCGGCTCCAGTCGCCGCAGCGCCGCGACGGCGAAGACGTCGTCGGCGTGGAAGGTTCCGTCGTGGGTGCCGATCCGCATCGCGGGGAGACTATGAGCGTCGTGGAACGGCCTGGACGTCAACTTCGGCTGGGGAGGGCGGCTTTGCAACAACTCTGCGGAGGCGGTGGCCGGGAGGGGCGGGAGGAGGTGACATTCGTGGCGTGCCTGAACGCGAGTGGGGGATCAGCCGCGTTGAGCGCGGGTCAGGCCCCACTCGCGGCATGGGAGTTCGCGAGTGGGGGATCGACGGCGCCATCGGGCGCCGCTTGGCTGCCGGTCCGGCCACGCGCGAGGAGCTCATCGCGGATGGCGTCCCGCCGGACGCGATCGACCGCCGGATCAAGCGGGGGCACGTGGCGGTCATATGGCCGGGCGTCTACCGCCTCGCCGGCTCGCCGCTCAACCACCACGATCGCCACGTTGCCGCGACCCTGGCCTGCGGGCCCCGCTCCGTCCTGTCCTCGTTCAATACCGCCGTTGAGTGGGCCATCGTCCAGTCTCCACGGGAGGATTCGCCGATCCACGTGATCGTGCCGAAGACCGGCCACCGCCGTCCACGCGGCATCACCACCCACCGCGCCGACCTCACCCGCCAGGAGGTCCGCCGCAAGGGCCGCCTTCTCCTCACGGGCCCCGCCCGTACCCTTCAGGACCTGGCGGCCGGCCATCCCGACCTGCTCGAACGAGCGATCAACGAAGCGTTCGCGCTGAACCTCCTGAAGCCGGACGAGCTCGAAGCGGTCTCCGGCCGCCGAGGTGCCAGGCATCTCAGGCGAACCCTCGACGCTCGAGCCGACGGCTTCGACCGCTCGAAGGCGGAGCGGATCCTCCTCCGGCTGATCCTCAGAGCGGGGTTCCCCCGACCCGAGCGCAACGTCCAGCTCGGTCGCTACCAAGCCGACTTCCTCTGGTCCGAGCCCCGCCTCGTCGTCGAGATCGACGGCTACGCCGGTCACTCCGGGCCGCAGGCCTTCGCGAGAGATCGCCGGAAGGACCGCGAGCTGACCATCCAGGGCTACACGGTGATCCGGTTCACCTGGCCGGACCTGCGGGACCGGCCGGAGCGCGTGATCGCCGACCTGGCGAGGCTCCTCGGCTAGAGCGTGGCGCCGTCCTCGTAGAGCTTCTTGACCCGGACGGTGCCCTCCGGCGTGGCGTCGAGGCAGAGCCGGCAGAGCACACACTCGTCGAGGTTCTCCTCCACTACGGTCACGCCGCCGTCGGGACCGACGGCGTAGATGTCGACGGGGCAGACCTCCTCGAGCCGGGCGGCGTACGCCGGATCCGACGCGACCTCGGGGGCGACCTCGACGTCGATAAAGAGGCCCGGCATCAGGCCACCGCCCTTCCCGCCGCGCCCGCTCGCGCGGCGATCTTCGTCTTGACGATGGCCGGGATCTCGGAGATCTCCTCGGCGACCACGATGCCGGCCTCGGCGAGGCGGGCGATCTTCTCCGTGGCGGTGTCCTCCTTGCCCTCGACGATCGTGCCGGCGTGGCCGAAGGACATGCCCGGCATCTCGTCCATGAACCGGCCGGCCATGAAGGCCACGATCGGCAGCCGCGAGTCGTTGGCCGTGACCCACTCGGCGAGCTGGGCCTCCATGCGGCCGCCCGGCTCCGTGTAGATGACGATCGCCTCCGTCTCGGGGTCGGCCTCGAAGAGCGGCATGAGCTCGGCGTAGGCCTGGCCGATGATCGCGTCGCCGCCGATGGAGACGGCGGTCGACTGGCCGAGCCCGGCGGCGGTGAGCGTCGAGGACATCTCGGTGGTCATGCCGCCCGAGCGGGAGATGACGCCGACGGACCCGGGCGAGTAGGCCTTCGCCGCGTCCCGCGCCGGTCCGCCGATGCCGCCCATCTTGACCACGTCGGGGACGATGATCCCCAGGCAGTTCGGGCCGATGATCCGCGCGCCCCGCTCGCCGGCGAGCTCGACCATCTGCGCGACGTCGCCGCGCGGGATCCGCTCGGTGACGATGACGACGAGCTCGATGCCGTTCTCGATCGCCTCGAGGACGGCGTCCTTGGTGAAGGCGGGGGGGGCGGTGACCACCGAGCCCTGGATCGGGGCGCCGTGGTGCTCGACGGCCTGGGCGACCGAGTCGAAGACCGGCACGCCGTGGACCTCCCGGCCGCGCCGGCCGGGCGTGACGCCGCCCACCACCTTCGCGCCCGCGCCGTAGTCGAGGCACTCGCGGGTCAGGTTGACCGCCTCGCGCCCGGTGATGCCCTGGACGATGAAGGTGGTGTCCGCGTCGATGAGGATGCTCACGCCGCCGCCCCGATCTTCTCCACCGCGCGCCGCGCGGCCTCGTGCATGGAGACGGAGCGGTCGGCGTACTCGACCCCGTAGCGCTCGAGGATCTTAAAGCCCTCCTCCTCCCACGCCCCGGGGATGCGGAAGATCGCGATCTTCTCCGCCGGGTCGTAGCCGAGCTCGATGCACGCCTTGATCACCCCGCGGGCGACGATGTCCACGCGGGTGTTGGAGACGATGGACATCATCACCGCGATCTTGTCCACGCCGGGCTTCTGGAGCACAAGCTTGGCCAGGCCGGCGGCCTTCTTGACCGACGGGTTGCCGCCGATCTCGCAGTAGTTGGCCGGGTCGCCGCCGTGGGCGCGGACCGCGTCGAACAGGGTCAGCGAGCCGCCGCCCGCCCCGATGACCAGGCCGAGGTTGCCGTCGAACTCGGTGACGTTGCCCGCCACGCCGCGGTGGTCCATCGCGTCGACCGCCTCGCCGGCGATCTCGAACGGCGTCGCCTCGCGCGCCTGGCGGGTCTCCTCCTCACCGACGCCGAGTTCGGCCAGCAGCGCCTTCTGACGCGGGCGGGCCTCGTTCTCCATGTCCATGTGCGCGTCGACGGCGACGAAGGAGCCGTCGGCCAGCTCGGCGAGCGGGTTGATCTCGGCCAGCGTCATGTCGCGCTCGACGAAGAGCTTGGCCAGCCGGGCGAGGATCGGGGTGGCGCGCTGGAGCGCCTTGCCGGTCACGCCCGTGGCGGCGATGACCTGCTTGGCCTGGAAGTCGGAGAACGGGTGGATCGTCGAGAAGTGGCCGCGGCCGACGTGGTCGGGGTGCGACTCGGCGACCTCCTCGATGTCGATGCCGCCCATGTCGGAGAAGAGGATCACCGGCTGCTTGCGCATCCCGTCCCAGACGACCCCCGCGTAGTACTCCTGCTTGACGTCGACCTTGGAGTCGACCAGGACGCCCCGCGGCATGTGGCCGCCGATCTCGAGGGCGAGGATGTCGCGGGCGTGGGCCTCCGCCTCGTCGGGCGTGTCGGCGAACTTGACCCCGCCCGCCTTCATCCGGCCTCCGGTGAGGACCTGCGACTTGATCACCGTCGGGCCGCCGATCTCCGTCGCGATCCGCCGCGCCTCCTCGGCGGTGGTGGCGAAGCCGTGCGGCGAGGTGGGGATGCCGGCCTTGGCCACGATCTGGCGGGACTCGTACTCGAAGAAGCGCATGGGGCGCGGAACCCTAGCCGAGGCTGCGTGTTGACTAGGCGCATGCGGATCGCCCTCCTCAGCCTCTTCCTGCTCCTCGTCGGCGCCTCGCCGGCGGCCGCCGCGCCGGTCCTGTCGCTCCGGGTGGCGCCGGCCGACGGGGCCGTCCTGGGCGAGCGCCACACCGTCCGGGGGGTGCTGAGC
>CALMNS010000591.1 GCA_937871635.1 uncultured Solirubrobacter sp. | reverse complement strand
TGCCCGGGCAGCAGCCTCGCGGGCTCGAGGGCGGCGGCGCGGCGCAGCGACGCCAAGTGCTCGCCGTAGGGGTCCAGCGTGTAGCCGTACTCGAGGAACGGCTCAGGGGTGGCGTACGCGAGATCGGCCGAGATGACCCACCGGCGGCGGTCCTCGAACAGCGCGATCTGCGTCGGGGAGTGGCCGCGCGCGGGCACTACGCGCCAGCGGCCCGACCGGGTGGGCAGGACGTCGCCGGCCACCAGGAGCCGGTGCGGGCGGATGCGCGCGTGGTGGACGTCATCGGCCAGGTGCGCGTCCACCCAAACGTCGACCTCGCCGGCCGGAATGCCCTCGCGCCGGCCCGCCTGGCGGCGCGCCTCCAGCCCGATGGCGGGATCGCGCAGCGCGTCGTCGACCGTGTGGGGACCCAGGCCGCGCAGGAGCTTGCAGCCGGTGCGCTCGACGACCGTGGCGGCCAGGCCGGCGTGGTCGGCGTGCAGGTGCGAGCACACGAGCAGCCGCAGCTCCTGCGGGTGCGCGCCGGCAAGCCCGAGCGCGTGCTCGAGCGCCTCCCAGCCCGGCGCCAGGCTCGTGCCGCAGTCGATCAGGCAGTAGCCGTCGTCGAGCGCGAGCAGGTAGCCGTTGACCGAGGGCACCTGCCGGTAGGGCAGCGGCAGGCGCAGGCACCAGACGCCGGCGTCGAGCTCCTCGGCGCGGACGTCCTCCACGCTGCGCCGGACCGGCCGCAGGTCCTCCGGGAGGTCGGCCCAGGCGCGCGTGCCGCCGCCTCTACCCGAAGCCGTAGGGGCGGTAGGCGCGGTAGACCATGTGCTCGATCTGCGCCATGCCCTCCTGCCCGTCGGGGCCGCGGACGGCGGCGGGGAACTCGCACGATCCCAGCCGGCGCTCGACCGGCACGTGCGCCGGCCCGGCCACGGTGCTCGCGTCGTCGACCACGAAGCGGTCGTGCTCGAGGTGCTCGGGCCCGCGCCACGTCCCCGGGGGCTGACCGTCCTGCCATCCCCGCACGTAGCCGAAGCCCTGCGCCGACGCCGGATCGGCCACCACCTCGAACTCGTAGCGGTGCTCGCCCCCGTCCGCGTCGACGAGCGTGAGCTCGCCGGCGCGCAGCAGCTTGGACCCCTCGACGTAGCGGAACGCGTGCCGGGCGCCGCGCAGGTGGGTCCGCCGCCCGTCGTAGTGGTAGAGCTGGCCGTCGAAGTCGAGGACGTTGCCGTCGGAGTCCTCGTGCATGGCGAACATCCCGCAGTGGTCCTCGAGCTCGAACGGCATCCAGATGCGGATCGCCCGCGGGTCGCCGGCCGATCGCTCGACGCCCTTGACGGGGATCTGCGGCCCCATCGAGGCACGGATCCCCCAGGAGTGGTCACGGTCGCCGTACCACCGCTCGACCCCGACGGAGCGCCCGTCGACGCCCAGGACGCCGTCCGCGCGCCCGAGCTGGGTGTAGCGGAGCACGTGGTTGAGCAGCCGGCCGCGCCGGTAGTGGATGTCGGCGCTCTCCAGGAAGGCGGGGCTCGAGGCGCCGATCGTGACGTCGAACGTGACGCCGGTCGGGTTGTCGAGCAACTCGAGGCGCTGGCGCTCCATCGGCTCCACGATGGTCAGCCTCAGCGGCCCGACCTCGAGCTGGTCAACGTTCGGGCGCAGCGCCCGGGACGCCCGCACCGTGCGCTGCTCGCCGTCTGTGACGACGCCCGCGAAGCCGTCCATCACGTTGGTGTTCGCGTACAGGCGCAGCCCGAAGAACCCGTACCACCCCGGGCTGAAGAAGCCGAAGTAGTAGCCGTCGTTGAAGTGCGAGTCCGAGGTCGCCGGCAGCGGCAGCGGGGCGACGGCCTGGTGCCACGGGAAGTCGTCGAGCCTGGTGAGCTCCAGCTCGGGGTCCGCCGACACCGCGAGGGCCCGCGCCGGCGAGCCCGCCGCCGGCTCTACCACCGGCAGGCCTCGGGGATGGCCGGGTGGTCGGGCGCCGGGTACTTCTTGTGGATGGGCTGCACGACCTCCTCGCCGAAGCGCTGGATCTGCTCGGCCGCCTGCTCGAGCGGCGGCCCCTTCACCATCCGGAAGCGGACCGTGAAGTAGTCGACCCCGTACTCCTCGTGGTAGCGCTCGAGCTGCTCGATGCACTGCTGTGGGGTCCCCATGATGAGGTGCGGCGCGGCGCGCTCGGCGGTGATCTCCTCCTCGGACTGGAAGTCGGGATGGTGCGTGAAGATCCCCTGCCGGTAGTAGAAGCGCATCTCGTCGACGAAGTGCGTGCCGAAGTCCCGGGCGGCCTGCTCGAAGGAGTCGGCGACCCAGCCGTCGCGCATCAGGACGACGTACGGCCGCTTGCCGAGCTCGGCGGCGCGCTCGCGGTACAGGCCCGTCTGGTGATCCCAGACCTCCTTCATCAGCGGGAAGGGATCGCAGGTCCAGGTGTGCCCGTAGTCGGCCGAGCGGCGGATGGCCGCCTCGTTGGCGTTGCCGCCGCCCCAGATCGGCCAGCCCCCCGCCTGGTACGGGCCCGGGGCCAGCAGGCCCTGCTCGACCTTCCAGTACTTGCCGTCGAAGTCGAAGCGCTCGCCCTTGAACGCGAGCCCCCAGACCTTGATCGCCTCCTGGAAGCGCCCGAGCAGCCGCTCCTGCGGGATGCCGAACTGCTGCCAGTAGCCGGGGTGGAAGCCGCGCGAGAGCGTCGTGTAGAGGCGGCCGCGGGAGAGGTTGTCGATGACGGCGAACTCCTCCGCGGTCTTCATGGGGTGGACCAGCGTGTGGACGAGCGTGAACGTCCCGATCGCTACCTTCTCGGTCTCGCGCGCCAGGATGGTCAGGATCTGCTCGGGGCCCGGGAAGTAGCACTCCGTCCGCCCGTGGCGGTCGGGCACTTGGAGGGAGTGGAAGCCGGCCTTCTCGGCGAGGATCCCCTCCTGGACCATCGCCTCCATCGTGTCGTGCGCGTCCTGCGGCGTGGGCATCGGCTGGTCGTAGCCGCCCTTGTTCAGGTCCACCAGGTATCCGATGCGCATCCCCGCCTCGCTCCTTCCCGGCGCACGTCGATCGGTCGCGCCCCCTCGGTTTAGAAGCGCGTTTCTATCAAACGTTTGGCAGCTTGTCACCGACCGTAGTAGCGTCCGCGCGGGACTGGACATGCCACTCGTCGCCCTGCTCAGCCACGGAGAGGACGCCGCCGACGGGGATGGCCTCTCCGCCGCGGGCCGGGAT
>CALMNS010000590.1 GCA_937871635.1 uncultured Solirubrobacter sp. | reverse complement strand
GCTCGTAGACGCGGGAGGCGGCGGGCGGCGGCAGCGTGCGGCGCTCGATCACCCCTGCGGCCTCGAGCACGCGCAGCCGCTGGGCGAGCACGTCGGGGCTCACCCGCCCGAGCCCCGCCCGCAGGTCGCTGAAGCGCTTGGGCCCGAGCAGCATCTCGCGGACGATGAGCAGGGCCCACCGCTCGCCGACCACGTCGAGCGCGCGGGCGATCCCGCAGCGGTCGCCGTAGGTGCGGGGCTTGGCGGCCACCAGAAGAGCGTACTCCGCTCGCCGGACCCCTTAGTTGGTTTCTCCAACTACGTGATACGGTTCGCCAATGAGCCACCCCACCCACTATCCCGCTGGCGTCCCCTGCTGGGTCACCGGCCTGCAGGCGGACACCGACGCCGCCCTCGACTTCTACGGACCGCTGTTCGGCTGGAGCTTCGAGGCCGGCCCGCCGCGGGAAGGCGGCGGGATGCCGGGCTCCTTGGCCATGCTCGACGGGCATGAGGTCGCTGCGGTAGCGCCGGTCCCGCCCGGCGTGGCGCCGACGTGGATGACGGAGGTGTCCGTCGAGGACGTGCGGGCGACGGCCGAGCGCGTCCGCGAAGCGGGCGGGATGCTGCTGGCCGAGCCGATGGAGCTCGAGGCCGGGCGTCTCGTGGTCTTCGCCGACCCGACCGGCGCGGGCCTGAGCGCCTGGGAGGCCGGCGCGCGCAAGGGCGCGCAGGTCGTCAACGAGCCCGGCGCGTGGTCGATGAGCGTCCTGCACACGCCGGCGCCCGACGCCGCCGTGGCGTTCTACCGGGCGGTCTTCGGCTGGGAGCCCGAGGCCTACGGCCCGATGACCATGTTCCGGCTGCCGGGCTACGTCGGTGGGAAGCCGGAGCAGCCCGTCCCGCGGGACGTCGTCGCCGCCATGGCGCCGGCGGCCGCGGGGGAATCCGCCCATTGGGCGGTCGACTTCTGGGTGCACGACGCCGAGGCGGCGGCCGCCCACGCCGAGCGCTCGGGCGGCGCGGTGCTCGCGCCCGTCCACGACGCGCCGCCCTTCCGCCAGGCGGTCCTCCAGGACCCGCAGGGCGCGACGTTCTCGGTCAGCCAGCTCGTGGCCGGCTGACGCTCAAGCCGCCGGGGCCTCGTCCGGCCAGGTGACGGCTTGGCCGAGGCCGGCGCTCTTGAGCACCTTGAGCGAGAGCATCGCGCACTTCATCCGCGTCGCGGAGATGTCGATCCCCAGCAGCTCGAGGATGAAGTCCTTGTCCAGGCGGATGAGCTCCTCGACCGGCATGCCCTTGACCTCGTCGGAGGCCATCGACGCCGACGCCTGGGAGATCGCGCAGCCGTGGCCGGAGAACCGGATGTCCTGCACCCGGTTCTCGGCGTCGACTCCGATCTGCACGCGGAGCTCGTCGCCGCAGAGCGGGTTGTTGTCCTCGAACTCGAGGTCGACGGAGTCGCGCGGGAGCTCCCCCCAGTTATGGGGCCGCTTGTAGTGCTCGAGGATCTCCTCGCGGTAGAGGGCGTCGTCCACGTCAGCTCACCCGAAGATCCGCTGCACGGTGGCGAGCCCTTCGACGAGCCGGTCGACGTCCTCGCGCGTCGAGTGGACCGCGAAGGAGGCGCGGGTGGTCGCGTGCAAGCCCATGCGCTTCATGAGCACCTGCGCGCAGTGATGGCCCGCGCGGACGCAGACGCCGTCGCGGGCGAGGATCTCCGCCGTGTCGTGCGGGTGGATCCCCTCGAGCGAGAAGGAGCAGACCGCGGCGCGCTCGGCGAGCGCGGCTGGGCCGTGCAGCGTGAGCCCGTCCACCGCTCCGAGCCGCTCGACCGCGTAGCCGACGATCTCCTGGGAGTGCACGCGGACCGCGTCCATGCCGATCCCGTCGAGGTAGTCGCACGCCGCGCCGAGCCCGATGGCCTCGGCGATCGGCGAGGTGCCGGCCTCGAAGCGCGCCGGCGGGTCGGCATAGCGGGAGGCGAACTCGTCCACCGAGGCGATCATGTGCCCGCCGCCGAGGAACGGCGGCATCGCCTCGAGCAGCGCCCGGCGGCCGTGCAGGACGCCGATGCCCGTCGGCCCGTAGGCCTTGTGGGCGGTCCAGGCGTAGAAGTCGGCGTCGAGCGCGGAGACGTCGAGCGGCAGGTGCGGCGCGGCCTGGGTGCCGTCGACCATCACCACGGTCCCGGCGGCGTGGGCGCGGGCGACGACGTCGGCGATCGGGTTGATCGTCCCGAGGACGTTGGAGACGTGGGCCACGGCGAGCAGCTTGGGTCGGCGGGCGAGCAGCGCGTCGAGCTCGTCGAGGCGCAGACGGCCGCCCTCGTCGATCCCCACGTACGCGAGCTCGGCGCCCTTCTCCTGGCAGAGGATCTGCCACGGCACGAGGTTCGAGTGGTGCTCCATGTGGGTGAGCACGACGAGGTCGCCGGCGCCCACGTTGGCCCGGCCCCACGAGTAGGCGACCAGGTTGATGGCCTCCGTCGCGTTGCGGGTGAAGATCGTCTCCCCCGCCGAGGAGCCGGCGAAGGCGGCGGCGCGGGCGCGGGCGCCCTCGTAGGCCTCCGTCGCCTCCGCGGCGATCGGGTAGACGCCGCGGTGGATCGAGGCCCGGTAGGTGCGGTAGTAGGCGTCCATCGCCTCGATGACCGGCTCGGCGGTCTGCGCCGTCGCCGCCGAGTCGAGGTAGACGAGCCCCTCGCGCGCCAGGGTCGGGAAGTCCGCGGCGGTGCCCGCGTGCTCGATCGCCAGGCTCATGCCGCCGCCGCGACCTCCTCGCGGATCCAGCCGTAGCCCTTCTCCTCGAGCACCGTGACGAGCTCGGGACCGCCCTGCTTGACGATGCGCCCGTCGAACATGATGTGGACGAACTCCGGCTTGACCATGTGGAGGATCCGCTGGTAGTGGGTGATGATCAGCACGCCCATCCCGGACGGCTGGGCCACCGTGTTCACCCCGGCGGCCACGACGTTGAGCGCGTCGATGTCGAGCCCCGAGTCCGTCTCGTCGAGCACCGCGAGGGCCGGCTTCTGCAGCGCGAGCTGGAGGATCTCCATGCGCTTCTTCTCGCCGCCCGAGAACCCCTCGTTGAGGTAGCGGGTGGAGAACTCCTTCGGCACGCTGGTCAGCTCCATGGCCTCCTGCACCGTGGTGCGGAACTCCTTGAGCGGGATGGGCTGCTCGCCGCGCGCCTCACGGTGCGCGTTGATCACCATGCGCAGGTACTTCGTGACGGTGACGCCCGGGATGGCGACCGGGTACTGGAAGGCCATGAACAGGCCGGCGCGGGCGCGCTCGTCCGGCGCGGCCTCGGTGATGTCCTCCCCGTCGAAGGTGACGGTGCCCTCGGTCACCTCGAGGTTCGGATGGCCCATGATCACGTTGGCCAGGGTCGACTTGCCCGAGCCGTTGGGGCCCATGAGCGCGTGGAACTCGCCCGAGCGGACCGTGAGGTCGACGCCCTTGAGGATCTGCTTGTCGCCCGCCTGGACGTGGAGGTTCTTGATCTCGAGGTCAGCCATGAAGAGTCTCCTGGAGTACGGGGGTGCGAGAGAAGGCGACCAGCTCGGCGAGCGTGGTGCGCTGCAGCGAGCGGATGACGCCGAGCTGCACGCGGGTCCACAGGACCTTGGTCGCGCAGCCGTCGTGCTGGTCCTCGAGGTGCGAGCACGACACGCGGCCCTCGCGGTCGTCGAAGAAGCAGTCCATGGGCGCGATCGCCCCCTCGAGCGCGAGGACGACCTGGTCCATGGTGATGTCCTCGGCGGGGCGGGCGAGCTCGTAGCCCCCGTGGGCGCCGCGGGTCGAGGTCACCAGGCCGGCCTTCTTGAGGAGCGCCGCGATCCGCTCTAGGTAGGCGAGCGGCAGGTTCTCGGTCGCGGCGACCGCCTTGAGGGAGGTGGGCGGGGCATCGTCCAGGCCGAGCTGGATGAGGAGCCGGACGCCATACTCTGCCTTCGTCGTGAAGATCATGCCGGGTCTAAACCCTACCACTGAGGTCGGAGATGCTTGAGATCGAGGAGGTGCGCTCGCGGCTCGACTCGATCGAGGACCGGCTGCGCGAGGCGCGGGCCGCGGCCGACGTGATGGCCGAGGGCGATCCGAGCGCCGCGAGCGAGCTCGAGGGCGAGCTCGACGGCATGGCGGAGGACGTCGCGGCGCTCAAGGCCGGCCTCGCCACGAGCCTCGGATGAGCCCGCCCGCCCGTCGCCCCGCTGGGCTCCCGCCGCGCCTGCTCGCGCTCCTGCCGGCGCTGCTCGCCCTCGCCCTCGGCTCCACGGGGGCCACGGCGGCCGAACGGCTGACCGTCCGGACCTCGCTTGACCCGCTCGCCGAGGCGGGCGACCCGCGCGTCCTGCGCGCCCGCGGCACCGCCCCGCGGGGCGCTCGGGTCATCGTCCGCTTCTACCGCGGCTCGACCCACCTCACGACCCGCCGGCCGAAGCTCCGCGCCGACGGGTACTCGACGGGCGCCTCGATCCGGCGCCCCGGCGAGTACACGGTGCGGGTGACCGCCAGGCGCCGGGACGGCAAGGAGCTCCGGGTCAGCGCGAAGCTGACCTACGGCCCGGTCGCCGAGGCGCCGAGCGCACCAGGCAACGAGCCCTAGGCGCTCGCCGCCGACCTAGGCGCTCGCCGCCTCCTTGGTCCGCCGCCGCGAGGCCTTCACGCGGGAGACCTGGTCGAGGGCGACCTTGCGCAGGCGGATCGCGTCCGGCGTCACCTCGACGCACTCGTCCTCGCGGACGAACTCGAGGGCCTGGTCGAGCGAGAGCACCTTGTGGGGCACGAGCCGGATGAGCACGTCGGCCGTCGACTTGCGCATGTTCGTCAGGTGCTTCTCCTTGACGGCGTTGACGTCGAGGTCGTCCTGGCGGGAGTTCTCACCCACGATCATCCCCTCGTAGACCTGCTCGCCGGGCCCGACGAAGAGGGTTCCCCGCTCCTGCAGGCCGAAGAGCGCGAAGGAGGCGGTCTGGCCCTGGCGGTCGGCCACCAGCGAGCCGGTCGGGCGCGTGCGCAGCTCACCGAACCACGGCTCCCAGCGATCGAAGACGTGGTGCAGGAGGCCCGTGCCGCGTGTCTCGGTGAGGAACTCGGTGCGGAAGCCGATGAGCCCGCGGGCGGGGACGAGGTAGTCCATGCGCACCCAACCCGTGCCGTGGTTGACCATCTGCTCCATGCGGCCCTTGCGCAGCGCGACCATCTGCGTGACCACCCCGACGTAGTCGTCGGGGACGTCGATCGTCATCCGCTCGACGGGCTCGTGGGTCCGGCCGTCGATCTGGCGGGTGACGACCTGCGGCTTGCCGACCGTGAGCTCGTAGCCCTCGCGGCGCATGAGCTCGACGAGGATGGCCAGCGCGAGCTCGCCGCGGCCCTGCACCTCCCAGACGTCGGGGCGCTCCGTGTCGACGACGCGGATGGAGACGTTGCCGACGAGCTCCTGGTCGAGGCGGTCGCGGACCTGGCGGGCGGTCAGCTTGGAGCCGCTCTGGCCGGCCAGGGGCGCCGTGTTGATCCCGATCGTCATGGAGAGGGACGGCTCGTCGACGGTGATCACCGGCAGCGGCCGGGGATCCTGCGGGTCGGCGAGCGTCTCGCCGATCGTCACGTCCGGCAGGCCGGCGAGGGCGATGATCTCCCCGGGCCCGGCCGCCTCGGCGTCGACCCGGTCGAGCGACTCGGTGATGTAGAGCTCGACCACCTTGGCGGGGGCGACCGTGCCGTCGGCCTTGCACCAGGCGATCGCCTGGCCCTTGCGGATCGTCCCGTTGTGCACGCGGCAGAGGGCGAGGCGGCCGACGTAGGGCGAGGCGTCGAGGTTGGTGACGTGCGCCTGCAGCGGCGCGCCCTCCTCGTACTCCGGCGCGGGGACGTGCTCGAGCAGGACGTCCATGAGCGGGTCGAGCGACTCGCCGGGCTCGTCGGGATCGAGCGTCGCGGTCCCCGCCTTGGCGTTCGTGTAGACGATCGGGAACTCGATCTGGCCCTCGTCGGCGTCGAGGTCGAGGAACAGCTCGTAGACCTCGTCGACCACCTCGGCGATGCGGGCGTCGGGCCGGTCGATCTTGTTGATGATCAGGATGACCGGCAGGCGGCGCTCGAGCGCCTTGCGCAGGACGAAGCGGGTCTGGGGCAGCGGGCCCTCGGAGGCGTCGACGAGCAGCGCGACGGCGTCGACCATGATCAGGCCGCGCTCCACCTCGCCGCCGAAGTCCGCGTGGCCGGGGGTGTCGACGATGTTGAACTTCGTCCCTCCCCAGCGGACCGCCGTGTTCTTCGCGAGGATGGTGATCCCCTTCTCGCGCTCGAGGTCCATCGAGTCCATCACGCGCTCGTTGACGTCCTGGTTGGCGCGGAACGCCCCGGCCTGCCAGAGCATCGCGTCGACGAGCGTCGTCTTGCCGTGATCGACGTGGGCGATGATCGCGACGTTGCGCAGGTCGTCTCGGCGGGCCATGGGTCAGACGGTAGAAGGCGGGGAGGGCAGGTTCGACGGGGTGAGCACCGCCGCCGCGCTGCGCCGGCACTGCCTCCCGCCGCATCCGGGTGCTGCCGCGAGAGCTCCCGGCCCACGTGCCGGGCCTTCCAGAGAACGACCTGCCGTTCTTCGCGAGGGCGATCGCCGTAGTGGCGGGGCCGATGGGTGCCGGAGACGCTCATTAAGTGCAACGAGTTGGCGGAGGGGGCCCGGTTGGGCGGGTCGCGCGTGAGACAGTCGGTGGGTGACGCCGCGTCGATGCAGCCCGTCCGTTCGCGATCGTCGCTTGGGCTGCATCGACGTCCCCTGCGCTGCGTCGAAGCAGCCCGAGCGGCTCCGCTGATCGCATGGGCTGCATCGACGCAGCTGCGGAGGAGGCAATTGCCCGGTTGGCGGCCGCGAACGACGAGCTCATCGCTCGATGGTCGCTCCTCAACGAAGGAGTTCGGCCCGCCGCGATCGACGATCGGGTGCGCAGCGGCCGCCTGCGTGTCGTCCATCCCGGCGTCTACTTCGCCGGCCATGGCGAGCCGAGCCGCCTCCAGTCCCATCGCGCAGCGCAATTGGCCTGCGGCGACGGCGCCGTGCTGCGGCGCGCGACGGCGTGCGAGCTCTGGCGGATGCTGTCCGCCCACCCTGGACCGTCGGAGGTGCTCGTTCATGGGCCTCGGCGCCGCGGACCGGCCGGGATCGCGCTCGCCCGCACGAGCCACCTGCCCGCCGAGGAGGTGACGGTCCACCGCGGGATCCCGGTGACCACGCCCGCGCGGACGCTGCTCGACCTCGCCGCCGCTCATCACCCGGGCCTCGAGCTCGCCCACCAAGAGGCGCACGCGCTGGGGCTCATCAGAGAGGCCGAGATCGAGGCGCTCGCCCGTTCCGGCCGCCGCGGGGCCGCGCCGCTTCGCGCCCTCCTCGCAGAAGCGCCGGGCTACACCCGCGGAGGAGCCGAACGCCTCCTCCGCGTGCTCCTCCTTAAGGCGCAGTTGCCGGTCCCCGCGTTCAACGCCACGCTCCTCGGACGCCGGCGCGACGCCGTCTGGTTCGAGCAGCGCGTCGTCCTCGAGGTGGACGGCTTCGCCGGCCACGGCACCCAGCGTTGCGTTCCACGCCGACCGCCGTCGCGACCAGGAGGTCGCCGCGGCCGGCTTCCTGCCGCTTCGCGCGACCTGGGCGCAGCTGACGGACGAGCCACTGGCGCTCGTCGCCCGGCTGGCCGCGGCGCTCGCCCACGCCGAGCGTCGCGTGGCGTAGGTCCCAGGCGTGCCGCGCCGATTCGCCGTCCTGATCGCCGCGCTCGTCTCGCTCGCCGGCGCGACACCTCACCGCCCGCGTTCGACCTCATCCGGCGTGCGGGCGGGCCGGCTGGCTCTGAGCGGCGAGGGCCGCGTCCTCCGCGGGGCGCGGCGGTTGATCGCCCGCTCGCGGATCCCCCGGGGACGAGGCGACGCTCGTGGACCGCGGCGCGACCACGAGCCACCTCGACCCGCTGACCGCCGTCCAGGCCACGAACGACTTCCTCAAGACCGTGGTGCCGTTCCTGCGGCGGGCGGGGCGGGAGCGGTAAGTCGAACGTCACTGCGGCGGGGCAGGGAGCGCCGGGGAGTGACCGTCACCCGCGCTCCCCTTCCTCGCTCACCGAGGCCGTTGACGTCCAGCCCGCTTGAACGCCGGAGCGCCCACGGGAGACCGCGGGCGCCCCTCGTCGCCGCGCTACTCCGACGACGGCACGGCGATCTCCCGCTTGAGGATCTTCCCCGTCGGGCCCTTGGGGAGCTCGTCGACGATCCAGACCTTGCGCGGGTACTTGTAGTTGGCGACCTCCTCCTTGACGAAGGCCTTGATCTCGTCGGGGTCGGCCGACTCGCCCGACTTGAAGACGATCGCGGCGCCGACCTCCTCGCCCATCGCGTCGTCCGGGACGCCGATGACGGCGGCCTCGGCGATCGCGGGGTGCTCGTAGAGGACCTCCTCGATCTCGCGCGGGTAGACGTTGTAGCCGCCGCGGATGATGAGCTCCTTCTTGCGGTCGACGATGAAGTAGTAGCCGTCGTCGTCGCGCTTGCCCATGTCGCCCGTCTTGAACCAGCCGTCCTCGTCGATGGACTCCTTCGTCGCGTCCTCGCGGTTCCAGTAGCCCTTCATGATGTTGTGGCCGCGGATGGCGATCTCCCCGACCTCGCCCTCGCCGACCTCGGCGCCGTCGTCGCTGATCAGCTTCATCTCGACGCCCTCGATCGGCGTGCCGATCGAGCCCGGCTTGTTCTCCTTGTCGGGGTGGTTGAAGGAGGCGACCGGGGAGGTCTCCGACAGGCCGTAGCCCTCGAGCACCTTGCAGCCGAACTTCTCCTCGAAGGCGCGCATGACCTGCTCGGGCATCGCCGACCCGCCCGACATGCAGAGCCGTAGCGAGCTGACGTCGGCGGAGTCCGCGCTCTTGGCGTTGAGCATCGCGTTGAACATGGTCGGGACGCCCTGGAAGAGCGTGACCTTGTCGCGGCCGATGATCTCGAGCGCCTTGTCGGGATCGAAGCGCGGGATCATCGACAGCCGCGCGCCCTTGTACATGCAGGCGTTGAGCGAGCAGGTCTGCCCGAAGGAGTGGAAGAGCGGCAGGGCCCCGAGGAGCGTGTCGTCCTCGGAGATCTCGCCGAGCGAGTCCGCCGCGATCGAGCAGTTCTTGTACATGTTCGCGTGGGTGAGCTCCGCGCCCTTGGGCTTGCCCGTGGTGCCCGACGTGTAGAGGATCACCGCCGTGTCGTCCTCCTGGACGTCGGCGAGCTCGCGGAAGGGCTCCTGGACGCCGCCGAGGAGCTGCTCGAACTCCCCCGGCTTGACCGGGATGGCCTCGGCGCCCGCCTCCTCGGCGCCCGCCTGGGCGGAGTCCATGAAGTCGTGCCAGGCGACGACGATCTTCGCGCCGGGGTCGGTGAGGTAGAACGCCGTCTCGCGGCCCTTGAGCAGGACGTTCATCGGCACCACGGTGCCGCCGGCGCGCAGCGTCCCGTAGTAGGCGATGGCGAAGTACGGGACGTTCGGGAGCATGATCCCGACCCGGTCGCCCGGCTTGAACCCCTTCTCCCTGAGCAGCCCCGCGAAGCGCGCGGCGCCTTCGTCGAGGGCGGAGTAGCTGACCTCGGTGTCGTCGAGCTTGATCGCGGTACGGTCGCCGTGTCGCGCGGCCGTCTCGGTGAGGATGCGGGCCAGATTATGGGACATGGCCGGGCCGCTACCCGCGTGGCGAACGACTCAAGCTGCGCTCGGCCCGGGACCGGCTCCGGCGGTAGGTTGGCCCGCCGATGCGCATCGTCACCTGGAACGTCAACTCGCTCAAGGTCCGCCTCCCACGGGTCCTCGAGTTCATCGCACAGCACGCGCCCGACGTGCTCTGCCTGCAGGAGACCAAGACGGAGGCCGAGGCCTTCCCGCACGCCGAGCTGGCCGCCGCGGGCTACCGGGCCGTCGAGCACTCCGCCGGGCGCTGGGCGGGCGTGGCCGTGCTC
>CALMNS010000589.1 GCA_937871635.1 uncultured Solirubrobacter sp. | reverse complement strand
AGCCGGCGCCGCTCGCGGTCGGCCACGCGGTGGCTGGCGCCCGCATGGGCGAGGGGGAGGGTCTCGCGCGGGAAGACGAACAGCGTGCGGCGCATGGCGAGGTGCCGGACGATCGACCGGTCGGCGTAGAGGGCGCGGTCGAGCTGGGCCACCGCCGGATCGGCGACGCGCGCCCGCGCGGAGAGGTAGACCGTCCCGGGGTCCGTCGCGTGCAGGCAGACCAGGCTCCGGGTCGCCTCCACGACGTCGGGGGCCCGATGGTCCGGCGCCAGGCGGTGGCGACGGGCCAGCCGGGCCCGGCGCTCCGCGACCTCGACCCGCCGCACGCTCAGGCGGTGCGCTCCGGCGTGAGCTCCACGCCTCGCTCCATCACAGCCCGGACGACCGGGAGCTGCTCCCGGCGACGCTCGAACTCGGAAACCGTGTAGCAGTGCACGTCGGCCGGGGCGCCCATCTCCAGCGCGTCCCAGAGCGAGCCGGCCTGGTGGACGCGCTCGAGCCAGGGCACGCCGTCGAAGTGCTCGGAGACGAAGATGACCACCCACTCCGGCCCGCGCTCGCGCTGCGGGCCGAGCCCGGAGGCGTCATCGACCCGCGCGCCGCCGACGAAGACGCGCTGGACCGCCCAGCGGTCGTCGACGCGCTGCACGTAGCGATCGAGCTCGCGATAGTCGAGTTCCGGACGCGCCACCCGAGGAGATGATGGCGGCCCCCGGGGCAGCGTGCAACCGCGCGAAGCGCTGGGCGCCCGCCGGAGGCGATCGGCGCAAGCGCGCGGCTAGGCGAAGTCCTCGACCTGATGCGGGCCGACGCAGGCGACGGACAGCCCCGTGGAGACCTCGGCGGCCACCTGGGCGACCTCGTCGAAGGTCACGGCGTCGAGCGTGGCGATCGCCGCGTCGGGGTCGATGTCCTCGTCGTGGACGATGCGCTGGCTGGCGGCGTAGCGGGCGACCGCGTTGGTGTTCTCGAAGGCCAGCACCCGGCGCCCGGCGGCGTAGGCGCGGGCGCGCTCGACCTCCTCGGGCCGCGGGCCGTCCGTGCGCAGCTCCTCGACGATCTCGCGCATCCGCCCGTAGGCCTCGACGCACTTCGTCGAGTCCAGGCCCGCCGAGAGCTGGAGGATCGGGACGTCGGCGAACGAGTGGTCCAGGGCGTAGACGGAGTAGGCCAGGCCGCGCTGCTCGCGGATCTCGTCGAACAGCCGCGAGCCCATGGAGCCGCCCAGCAGGGTCGAGTAGACCCCGAGCGCGGCCCGCTGGCGCGGGTCGGTCGGGTCGATCTGCGGGCGGTAGGACATCCGCAGGTGCGACTGGTTGGAGTCCCGCGTCTCGACCAGCGTGGCCGGCGCGAACTCCGGCGCGGGCTCGAAGGAGGGCCCGTCGCCGGACGGCTCGATCGCCGGGAAGCGCCCGAAGAGCTCCTCGAGCCGGCCGTCCGACGGCAGCCCGTCGAGGTTGCCGACGATGAACGCCCCGCCCCGCGCGCCCGCCCACTGGCGCTCGCGGAAGGCGACGATCGCCTCGCGCGAGAATGAGCGCAGGTGCTCCTCCGGCCCGAGCACGGGGCGCCCCAGCGGGTGCTCGCCGAACGCGGCGCGGTCGATCAGGTGCTCGGCCACGACGTTGGGCTGGTCGTCGGAGCGCTTGATCTCCTGGATGACCACCCCGCGCTCGCGGTCGAGCTCCTCGGCGTCGATCCGCGGGCGCCCGACGAAGTCGGTGATCAGGTCGAGGGCGTCGGCGACGACCTCGGCGCGGCAGGTGACGTGGAAGGCGACGAGGTCGTGGGAGGTGTAGGCGTTGAGCATCGCGCCCATCGCCTCGGCGGTCTCGTTGACCTTGCGGTAGTCGTCGTAGGTCTCGCCGCCCTTGAACACGAGATGCTCGAGGAAATGCGCCATCCCGTTCTCCTCCGGGCGCTCCGTGCGGGCGCCGGCGTCGAAGGCGACCAGGGCGGTCACCGCCCGCGTCCCACCCAGGCCGACGCGGTACAGGGGCAGTCCGTTGGCGAGGGTGGAGACGGCGATCTCGGTCGGCATGTCCCGAAGATAGAACGCCTCCTGCAAGCTCCCTTGCGTGCAGGGGATT
>CALMNS010000588.1 GCA_937871635.1 uncultured Solirubrobacter sp. | reverse complement strand
CGGTCACCCCTACGCCGCCACGGACGCCCGGGCGGCCGCCTCCACCAGCCACCGCGAGAAGCCGTCGACGCCCTCGCCGGTCCGGGCGCTCACCCGCATGAGCCGGGCGTCCGGGTTGACCTGGCGCACGTGGTGCTCGAGCCGCTCGAGGTCGAAGTCCAGGTGCTCGAGCAGGTCGACCTTGTTGATCAGCACGAGCTCGCAGGCGCGGAACATCAGCGGGTACTTGAGCGGCTTGTCCTCGCCCTCGGTGACCGAGCAGACCATGATCCGGGCGTCCTCGCCGATGCGGAACTCCGCCGGGCAGACGAGGTTGCCGACGTTCTCGACGATCAGCAGGTCGATCTCGTCGAGCGGCAGGGCGGGCACCGCCGAGCGCACCATGTTCGCGTCGAGGTGGCACTCGCCGCCGAAGCCGCCGTCCGTGTTGAGCTGGACCACGGGCACGTGCAGCGCCGAAAGGCGGTCGGCGTCGAAGGACCCCTGCACGTCCCCCTCGAGCACGCCGGCGCGCACGCCGGCCGCGGCGAGGCCGTCGAGCGCGCGCTCGAGTAGCCGCGTCTTGCCCGCGCCCGGGGCGCTCATCAGGTTGACCACCGCCACGCCGTGCCGGTCGAAGTCGTCCCGGTTGGCGCGGGCGATCGTGTTGTTGGCGTCGAGGACGTCCTCGACGACCCTCACCTTCGTGCGGTGCATCCGGGCGATCCTCCGCTCACATCTTCTTGATCTTGAGGTAGCGCTGCAGCTCGGGCGCCTGGCTCTTGGCCACCAGGCCGATCCCCGCCGCCAGCGCGATTCCCGCCACCAGGAGCTTGCTCATCTGCCGTCCTCCTCCGCTCGTTGTCCTTTAGCTGTCGCCAGGTCCGCCAGCACCGACTCGACGAGCTCGACGGCCTCGAGCGTCGCCGCCCTGACCGCCGGGCTGAGCTCCACCAGGAGCTCCTCGTCGTCCTGCGTCATCGCCACGCCCGGCTCGCAGCCCACCACCAGCACGCGCGGCGGGAGCGAGCCGAGGACCTTCGCGAGCCCGAGCACCCGGACCGGATCCATCGAGTGGGCGTCGAGCATCCCCTCGGCCTGCGCCGGGTCGGGCTCGATGACGTAGAGGGTCCCGGGCTCGCCGCCGCGCGGGACCGCGTCGACGAGGACGGCGGCGTCGTAGTCCTCCTGCAGCTCGTAGGCGAGGTCCATCCCCCGGATGCCGAAGTCCGCCACCTTCACGCCGGCGGGCAGCTCGCGCTGGGCGAGCAGCCGCGCCACCTCGACGCCGAACCCGTCGTCGGCGAGGAAGACGTTGCCGATGCCGGCGACCAGGATGCTCATCGCCGCCGGCTCGGCCGGCGGGCCCACGAGCTCGACCTCCTCGGCGGAGAAGAAGAACCGGTGCCCGGGCTGGCGCGCCACCCCCAGGTCGCGGCCCGGGTCCTCCTCGAGGACGACGGCGAGCTGCACGCCCCCCTCGAGGTCCTGCTGGATCGACTCGACGGTCGCGGTCTTGCCGTCGAGCGCCCGGTCGAACACGTCGCCCGTCCCGCGCGGGTGCAGGCGCACGAGGCTCCCGCGGCCCACGCGGGCGCCGCCGACCTCGACCGTGCGCGGGGCCCGGCCCTCGAGGCCGGCCCAGGCCGGGGGGATCTGCGGGCCGTCGATCACGACCGCACCTGGAGCTCGCGGGCCACGTCGCTGCGCCCGTGCAGGCGCATCAGCTCGGCGGGGGAAAGCCCTTCGGAGCGGTCGAGGATCTCGCGGACGCGAGGGTCCGACGCCCGCGCCTCGGCCTTCTCCTCGTCGGTGAGCTGGAGAATGTTGAGGATCAGGAGCTGATCGATCTCCCCGCCGTCGAAGAGGTCGCCGGGGCTCTCGGGGGCGATCCGCGGGTGGTCCTCGAGGATGATCGGCGAGGAGAGGACGGTGT
>CALMNS010000587.1 GCA_937871635.1 uncultured Solirubrobacter sp. | reverse complement strand
ATCGACGTCCTGCGCGGGGGCGCCAAGCGGCTGGCCGGCCTTCCCCCCGAGGTGCTCGAGCGCGTCGCCGTCCTGGCCTGCGAGAGGACGCACGAGGAGGCGGGCGGTGACCCGCTCGAGGCGGCCGACCGCGAGGCGGAGCTGGCCGACTGGCTCGAGCAGCACGGCGTCCCTGACGCGTGGGAGCTCGCCGGTGACCTGTCGACGAACGGCCTCGACGCCGGGTGGACGGCGCGGATCGCCGAGGCCGCCGGGGAGGAGCGCCTCGCGCAGGTCCTCCCGTGGGTCGCGGCCGGGGCCACCGCGGGCGGGCTGGTCGCCGAGCTCTCGGACTCCCTGCGCCGGGTCTCGGAGCTCGTCGGCGCGATCAAGGCCTACTCCTACATGGACCAGGCGCCCGAGCAGGAGCTCGACGTCCACGACGGCCTGGAGTCGACCCTCACGATGCTCGCCCACAAGCTCAAGCGCTCGAGCACCACGGTGCGCCGCGACTACGACCGCGCGCTGCCGCGCATCACCGCCGCCGGCGGGGAGCTCAACCAGGTCTGGACGAACCTGATCGACAACGCGATCGCCGCCGCCGGCGAAGGCGGGCGCGTGACCGTGGCCACCGCCCGGGAGGACGGGCGCCTCAAGGTCACCATCGGCGACGACGGCCCCGGCATCGACCCCGGGGACCGCGACCGGATCTTCGACCCCTTCTTCACCACGAAGCCGGTCGGCGAAGGAACGGGGCTCGGGCTCGACGTCGCCTACCGGATCGTCACCCGCACCCACCACGGCGAGATCAAGGTCCGCTCCGAGCCGGGCGACACCCGGTTCGAGGTCCTGCTGCCGGCGCCATGAACGACATCGAGCTCCTCTTCGCCCTGCTCGGCGTCGTCGCAGGGGTCGTCTGGCTCGCCGGCCGGCTCGGGGTCCCGTACCCGATCTTCCTGCTCCTCGCGGGCCTCGGCATCGGGTACCTGCCCGGCCTCGACCCTGTCGAGGTCGATCCCGAGGTCATCTTCCTCGTCTTCCTGCCCCCGCTCATCCACGCCGCGGCGTGGTCGACCTCGCCGCGCCACCTCAAGAGCAACGCACGAACGATCGGGGTGCTCGCGGTGGGGCTCGTCGGGGTGACGATGGCCGGCGTGGCGGTCATGGCGCACGCGCTGATCGACGGCCTCTCGTGGCCGGCGGCGTTCGTCCTCGGCGCGGTCGTCGCGCCGACGGACACCGTGGCGGCGGTCGCGGTCTTCCGGCGCATCGGGGTCCCGGAGCGGATCGTCTACCTCGTCGAGGGGGAGTCGCTCATCAACGACGGCACCTCGCTCGTGCTCTACCGGACCGCCCTGACCGCGCTGGCCGCCGGCACCTTCGCGGTGGAGGACGCGGCGCTCGACCTCCTGGTCGTCGGCACGGCGGGCGCGGCGCTCGGGCTGCTCCTCGCGATCGTCATCCGCCGGATCCGGTTGCACATCGAGGAACCGCTGATCGAGATCACGGTGACCCTGCTGACCCCCTTCCTGGCCTACACGATCGCCGAGCAGCTGCTGCACGTCTCGGGCATCCTCGCCGTCGTGGCCAGCGGTCTCTACCTGGGCCACAAGGCGACCGAGGACGTCGCCCCGAGCACCCGCCTGCAGGCCTACGGCTTCTGGGCGGTGCTGACCTTCGTGCTCGAGTCCCTGCTCTTCGTCCTCATTGGGCTGCAGTTCCCCGCCGCAGTGGAGGAGCTCGAAGGCGAGACGACGACGCTCCTGATCGCCGCGGCCGCGGTGGCCGGCGTCGTCATCGCGATCCGGATGGTCACCGCCCTGGCCGTCGTGCGGCTGCCGGTGCGCGAGCGGGCCGTGGTGGGCTGGGCGGGCATGCGCGGCGCCGTCTCCCTGGCCGCCGCCCTCGCCGTCCCCGCGCAGGCCGACGGACGCGCCGCGATCCTGTTCCTCACCCTGACCACCATCTCGATCACCCTCGTCCTGCAGGGGCTGACCCTCCCGACGCTGATCCGGCGGCTGGGAGTGGAGGAGCCGCCGCCGGGCGTCCGCGAGAAGTCGCTGGCCCGGTTCCGGACGACGGAGGCGGCGCTGGCGCAGATCGCCGACCTGGGCTTCGAGGAGGAGGACGACTTCTCGGCGGCGACGGTCGAGCGCGCGCGGGAGATGTACACCGAGCGCGTGCGCCAGCTCACCGGGGACTGCCGCGAGGGGGTGCCGGCGCGCTCGGACGCCGACCAGCGCGCGTGGGCCAAGCTGCGCGGGCGGCTGCTGGCCACGGAGCGTTCGGCGCTGACCGACCTGCGCTCCGAGGGCCGGATCTCGCTCGCCGTCCTGCGCGAGGTGGAGCGCGACCTCGACCTCGAGGAGGAGCGGCTGCAGCGGACCTCGGTCCCCCGCCCGCGCCGCGAGCCGGAGCCGGTGGCGTGACCGCGGTCCCGCCGGTCGACCCCGAGCGCGACCACGTCCGCGGCGCCGAGGACCCCGTCTATGAGCTCGTGCTCTACGGGGACTACGAGTGCCCCTACACCCGGCGCGCGATGCGCTTCGTCGACCAGCTCGGGCGCCGCTACGGGGACGAGCTGCGCTTCGTCTACCGCCACTTCCCGCTGCCCGACCACCACCCGCACGCCGAGCACGCCGCGCAGGCGGCGGAGAGCGCCGGCGCGCAGGGCGACTTCTGGGCCATGCACGACCGGCTCTTCGCCCACCACGACGCGCTCTCCGATCCCGAGCTGGCCGCCCACGCCGCCGCCGTCGGCCTCGACCCGGACGCGACGACGCGCGACCTGGCCACGGGCGCCCACGCCGGGCGGGTGCGCGAGGACTCCGCCGACGCGCTCGCCGCCGGGATCCGGGGTACGCCGAGCTTCGTGATCGGCGGCGAGCTCCATCAGGGCTTCTACGACCTGGAGACCCTCGCCGAGGCGCTCGAGTACCACGCCCGATGACGCGGGCGCTGGTCGGGATCGGCGCCCTGCTGGTGCTCTGCTTCACGATCCTCGGCCTGACGATCTACCTGACGCGGACGGAGGACCGCATCGCGGTCGACAACCTCCTCGCCGAGGACCTCTCCCGCGCGATCGGCACGGCGCAGGCCGACAACGACGGCCGCGTCGAGCTCACCCGGGTCGCGGACTTCCCCTGGAGCGAGGTGCTGCTGGTGCAGGCCGGCACGCCGCGGGAGGCGATCTCCGCGGAGCTCGGCTACGAGTGGAAGGGCGACGTCAACTTCGGCGTGGTCCCCGTGCTGATCTTCCTCGGCGCCGACGGGCAGGTGGAGCGCTTCGCCGACTACCGTGGCGAGGGCGTGTTCCGCGGCTTCGAGACGCCCTTCGACCGGATCGGGCGCTCGGAGTCCACCCTCGAGGTCCGCAACCTGGTGATCACCCGGGCGACTTAGACGGCGGTGCGTCCTGATCGGCGAGCGCGCGGCGCGTCCCGTTGAGGACGAACATGCGGGCGAGCTGGGCGGGCTTGGACCCCAGCAGGCGCGCCGCCACCCCGAGATCCTCGTAGCTGTCGTCCGGGATCCGCACGGTGATCTGGCGCCACCCGGTGCGCCGCGCGCTCGCGGTCGGGGTCGGGATGTGCGTGCCCTCCCTGAGTGCCGCGCGCGCCCGGTCGGTTGGCGTCAGCGCCTCCTCCCACGCGGACTCCGCGACCCTCTCGAGATCGGGATACCGGACCTGGCAGGGGTCCCACTTGAGCGGCACGGGCCCATCGGCTCATGGGTAGGAACGCTACGCAGGGACGCGCTTCGCCGCGGGCGCGATTGGTGACAACCCACGCGCAGGAACGTGAAGAAAATTCGCAGCTAGCGGTTGTGGCGCCGCGCGCGCCGGGCGGCCTTGGCCTTCCGGCGCTGGCGCTGATCGCGCGCGCGGCGCTCGCGCTGGTCGACGGCGAGGTCGGGGATCGGGCGCTCGCGGTCGATGGCGTCGCGCTCGGCGGCCGGCAGTGAGCGCCGCGC